>JADFIM010000011.1 GCA_022566725.1 Planctomycetota bacterium | reverse complement strand
TGAAGAATCCCCCGAATGAGTCGCCGAAGACGGCGCCCGTCGGGGGTTTTCTTTTTGGGCTCTAGGCATAAGGTACCGGGCGACGGAAGACCAGTTTTAGAGCACGACGTGGTAGCGATGGAGACCTCTACTTCGGCGAATCGACCAGGAGGGGTGCATGAGCGGACCGGCCAGGTCTATGTCAATGGATATCTTGGAGCGGGCGGCGCTGGGGCCGAACCTGTATCGGGTGACCATCGCGGCCAACGAAAGGGTCCGCCAGTCACCGGAGCTTGATCTCGACGGGCTATCCACCGACAACTACGGCCGGAACCCCGTGGTGATGTGGGCCCACGACGCCGTGGGGCGCACGGCCTCCGGAGGCCTGCCCATCGGACGCACCCAGAGCATCTCGCACACGCCGCGGGTGGAAAGCGCACGATCGTCGTCGTTGCTGTGGCCCGCCGGCCGGCTTGCAGCGGTGCCCATCGTCACCTCCGCCCTGGCCACCACTTCTTCGGTCAGGCTGGCCGCCTTTGCGGGCTCCTCAATACCTGCCCAGGTGCCGAAACGTATTGCCGCCCAGGGAGCAGGCTACCTCAGTGTGCTTAGCTTCAATATGCAACACAGAGACAAGCCGGCCCAACTTGCGATCATGGCTGAGCACCTTGAATCGGACCTCGCACAAGTGCCCGACTTCATCCTCTGCCAGGAGGTTCTCTTTGGGCGCTCCAAGCGCAAAGGGCCCGACAATACCGCAGCCGTCCTCGCCGACTCGCTGGGTTACTATTGCAGAGGAACGAAGCGAACGAGCGACCGTGAAGGCGTCGCCATCATCAGCCGTTACCCGTTTGACTATTACGCTCAGAAGCATCTGAGCGCTCGGACCGCTTTCTTTCTACTGGGCTTTCGGCGCGTGAGCGTCATGGGCGAGTTCTTCGTGCCCGCAATTGGGAGAGTTCGCGTCGTCAATGTGCACTTCGCGCATTGGCCGGTTGAACACCACGTTCGACACAGACAACTCCAGGAGACGCTGGACTGGATCGCCGCCCGAGAGCGTGATGTGCCCGCCGACATCACCATTCTCGGCGGGGACTTCAACATCAGACCCCATTGGGACGAGATGTCGTTGATCACGGGATCCAATGCGTCGCAAGAGCTGTACTTTGATGACTTCAACACGTCCGCGCCCACCAGGGGGCCGCACGGCCGTCCCAATGCCCGCATCGACTACATCTTCGTCGCCGCGGCCCCGCACCGCGATGTTCGGATGCTGGCCGAGGAGCTTCTTTGGCTCGATGGGATTCGAACAGGATCACGGCGGTCGCGGTTGTGGCTGTCGGATCACGTGCCGCTGCTGCACGAGTACGCGATCAGCCCGGCGTCGGCGCCGCGCTTCGCCCAGTCGCCCGACCACCTGCCGGTGAACGCATTCGGGCTATTGCGATAGGGTGGCCGCTACCTAGCCGTCAGCGGGTTGGGCTGACGATAGTCTGCCCGGTTCCTCGCCTGCCGATGCGGCGCTGCTGGGCGGATATGGCGATTGGGGTAGCACAGGTTCGTCGTTCACGTGGTCCCCGGCGGCCACAATAGCCGGTGATCGGATTTGACCCGACGACATTTACGTTGGCAACGTGACTCTCTACCACAGAGCTACACCCGCCTGATCCGTTGAGAATGCCAGCAGTGAGGGGCTGGTCATGGGAGGCTAGAGATGGGACTCCCACCCGCGTTGGTCACCGCGGACAATCCAGACGCCGAACTGACGAAGGTATGCTGCCAATTCGTCCAGCGTCACGAATCCCATGCATGGGACCGCTCCGGCGCGCGGTGGGCCGACGTCAAGAATCTTTTTCGCTAGTACGATTGCTGCTGAGCTGGGAATCGCAGGACCATCGTTGTCGGTCACGATGGCGATCTTCCGCTCCAGCGGCATCCCGTCGAGGCCGGCACCGCGGAGCCACACAGCCAGCGAGCCGTTCTTTGAGCCGAATCGGGAGAGCAGCAGGGAGAGCTTCAGGAAAAGGGGTGCGCAGCGATGGAGCCACTCCATTGAGAAGAATCTTCGCAACCGGGCGATGCCGGAAAGTGCGTTGTTGATGATGTTCAGTTGCACGCCCGCCTGGAAGCGCACCGTGCGCGCCCCCCACGCCTCGGGGAACAGATCCAGGTCGGGTACGTCGCAGTTGTAGACGCGGCGGCGTCCAACCGGCGGAGGGAATTGAACCCACCGCGCGTCACCCCACCCGCGGCACGTCGTCCACTGGCCGTGCTGCTGGACGCGAAGCGGGCGGCCGACATAAGTGAGGATAGCCGCGATGGCCGATGCGCCGCGCGGGTTTTGGTTGCCTGGACTCATCGCGATTTGTATTTCTTCGATCGACAAGAAATCCGACCGTAGCTGGTTGACCATGGCATAGGTAACGGCCGGCACGGTGCTGACCCCAGATGAGACAAACAGGTCGCGTCGTCGGGCGGCCTCGTCCAACGCTCCAATCCTGGTCACGAAAGCTCGTGCGTCCGCAATGTCAAGATAGTGCGAGCCGATGTCCACACACAGCTCAGCTACGCGGAAGTCATTCCCCTGGAACGGACCGGCGGTGTGAATGACGATCAGCGATCCTTCAATCGATCGACGTAGCGACTCGATATCCGTCACGTCGCATGCGCGAAACTCGGCCCCGATACGATCCGCGAAAGCCGCGCCAGCCTGCGCATCACGACCGACGACCCGAACGCGGGTGTCTGGGTGCTGGGCCAGTGCCGAAGCGATTCGACTGCCGAAGACGCCGTAGCCGCCCAAGACCGTAACAAGTCTCAAGAAACCCTCCACACCAGTCGGACGTGATGGTAGACGAATATGCTATCACTTGCCATGGCCCGGTGGTCGTGCCAGCTGTGTACATCGACCGCAGTCAGCTCATTCCTTACGCCGTTGCGCTGATCGTCAGCGGGACATGGCGCGGGGGTGCAGCCCCGGGCTCGAGGAAGAAGGGCTCGTCGGCTGCGCTGAACGGCTCTAGCTGGTCATACCACGTCGCGAGCGGGTCGTACATGGCGAAGCACGAACGGCGCACGAGGTCCGGGTTCCGGGCCTGCAACAGCTCGAGGGCAAACGCCTTCTTGCCGCGGAACTCCATGACGCCGAGCACGTGGCACTTGCCGGGAAAGCACGACATCGTCGGCCCCCGTACTGTCCGAGCCAGGCCCGAGACCTGACAATACGCCTCGCGGAAGATGCTCTAGCACCGGACCAGCGGCAGCTCGAAGTAGGTTCTCGCGCCCGTGTCGCGTCCGACGAACATGTAATACGGCACGACGCCCTGCCGGACGCCCGCGTTCCACAGATCGACCCAGACTGCCGGATCGTCGTTGACGTGCCGGATGAGCGGGGCCTGCATCCGTAAGTTCGCGCCGGTGCCGCGGATCCGCTGCACCGCCCGCTGGGCGATGTCCGTGGACAGCTCGATCGGGTGCGTGTAGTGGCCCATCGCCGCATTGAACATGTCATGCGGTTGAATCATCCGACGGCGCTCGGTATAGTCAGCCTCGCAACTGCGGGGTAGAGCAGTCTGGTAGCTCGTCGGGCTCATAACCCGGAGGTCGTGGGTTCGAATCCCACCCCCGCTACTTCACTCAACCCAAGCGGAGCTCAGGTCTTACGCGGCTCTGCTTGTGTTGTTTTTGAGACGATTGATCAATGGCTCTACCAACTTGCTCCAGTCACCCTCAGGTGCTCGGGTCAATTGACGGGGACACCTCCGGTCGGGAAGCGGGAGTTCGCCTGCTCCTGGCCCCGTGTCCTCATTCCTTGCGGATGCTCGACTTTAGGCAACGCTGGGGTATTGGAACAGGATAAGATCGAGAGTTGAGACGTCCTGGGGGTCCGTGGAGGTGCCAGCTCCGCAGTATCAGCGGAGTCCTTATTGAGTCGACCAGCAACATCGACCGTTCAGGATCTGTCGCGCCTCGTTGACCGCCGAGGCAACATCGGCCATCCAACCGGCGGGCAGTGTGCGCAATGCCGAGATCTTGGCCCGCAGGAGCAGCGCCATCACGACCTGGAGTCGCAGACGGCTCCACGGAATCCGCCGCTGCGATCCTTGCCCGTACCCTCGGAGGAGAAGATCCACGATCGCAACGGCCCGCCCGCGGTCCACCTGACCCTGCAACGAGAGATATAGAATATGGGCGATGAGGCGACCCACGTCGTACAACGGATCGCCCTGGCACAGGTCGTCCCAGTCCACGATGCCGATGTGATCCGGGTGGACGAGGATCTGGTCGCAAAAGAGATTGCCGTGAATCGGCGCTGCTTCGTCAAAACGAAAGTCGAGCCAGCGACGTTGGAGTTCATCGACAAGATCGTCGATTTCAAGACCCAAGACCGGGAGCGCCCGCTTGGCGTCCGTCATCGCCCGTGCCAGAGCGGTCAGCTCGTGTTGCGGCGACCAGGAAACCGTGGTGGGGACCCAACTGGTGTGCAACTCGGCCAGCGCTCGGCCGACGTTGGTGAACGTTGATGCTGGGGCCTTGTGGATCTGACCGGTCAGCGACTGGCCGGGCAGTTCCGTCATGACCACCGCGCGGTGCGCTGGGGTGTGGGTCACCAAAGATGGCGATCGAAAGACCCCTTTGCCGGCGGGCAAGGCCGCCGACACGGCTTGGAGGTTGGTGGCGGCGATTTCATCCTGCCCACGACGGTAGATCTTCATGTAGCGCCCCGCCTGGCTGGATGTCTGGTATCGAAACAGGGCTCGTTTCCGGGGCACGTAGCGGACGAGCCGCGGGCCCTCCAGTGCCGTCGACTCGGAAGGTCCGAGGCCCTGCACGTCGAGGAATCGCCGAAACACAGCCGAATCAAGACAGACGTTCAGCGTACGCAGCTTGGGCTCGTTCGGGAGGGCCCACACCACGGTGTCCCATTCGTCCAGTTGGAACACTGGCGGCCCCGCACAGCTGAGCAGCGGCTTCCGTCGAGCCTTGGCGAATCGTGCCCTTGCCTTCTCGGCGGAGCGGAATGTCTGCAAGAAGAGCAACTGCCGCGAAGGCCCAAACTGCCCTGCGGTCCACTCGACCGTGGCTTCAGCGACGATGCGGGCTCGGGTGAACGGCTTGTAGTGGGTCTGGAGGATCCGTATTCGAAACCGGTAAGGAACATGGCCCCCCCAGCGCTGCCAAGCCGCAAGGACCTTTGCTTCCAGGGCCCGTGGGTCGCGCATCGCGAGCAACCTGCGGTAGACGGGATCGTCAGGTGTTTTGATTGCACTCTCTGTGTAACCGATCGCCATCATGTCAACCCTCGGTGGTTGCGGAAACTGTCCGGTCGCACGGTCCGTCGAGGACGCCGCCATCATGGCCTGACGGTGCGTTGATGAAAAGATGTCCCTTCAGCCAGCTCAACGCTGCGTCAGTGGCCCGGCCAGGGTTGTAGAAGAGGTCCTGCGCCATCTCCCGGCGGACCTCTTCGTGCAACGCCGGCTGGCGCAGGCCTACCTGCACGGCGGCAGTGATGTCTTGAGGTCTCTTGACCACCGACCCGCCGCGTCGTCCCCATGTGTCGAGGTCCAACATGGAATCCTCCTTAAGACGCGAGCGTTCTATCAGCTCCGGCACATCCAGGAAGATCATCGGTCGGTCGCGGAGCGAGTACTCGCTCGACACGGATGATGCGTCCGTGATCAGTAGGTCGGCCAGATACAGGAGTGGTACGACGTCGAGGTCCCGCACCGTGCGACAGTGTTCGTCTTCAAACCGGCTCAGTCGGTCGAACCAGTCGATCTCCCGATTCTTCGGATGATCGTGTGGCTTGATGAGCAGGTCGTATCTGCCGCTGCGCGTCAAGTGACCGATCAGCTCTTCTCCCATGGTCTCGAGCGAGTTGTTGAACTGACCCGTTGGCGCATAGAGGAGAATTGGTCGGTTCCCGTCGAAGCCGTGGTGTCGCAAGAGCTCGCTGCGACTGAGCTCGCCGTTGAGCAGCCGATCGGTCTTCATGAAGCCAACCGGGATCGCCCTGCGGTCGTCTTCGGTGAGCAGGCCGGCTTCGTCGAACCTCCGGCGCATGTACGGGCCGGTGACGAAGTAGAAGTCGCATCCCATGTTCTCGCGGCGCACCGCGCGGTTGCGGAAGGACACACCATGGAAGATCTGGATACGTGCACCGGCCCTACGCGGCATGATCAGCTTCGTGTTCGCCGCAAAGAGGAGGTCGAAGTCACGTTCCTGGATCTCGGCTACCGGGAGCACTCTCTCGCTCGGGACGCCGAGCGGCCGATACATCGCCTGCTCATCGAGCTCATAACCGCTCCCTGTCTTGGTGCGCAGACCGCCCGAGACGAAGAGTTCAACATCCGGGTCGGTGATAAGGCGCTCGTACAGTGGCCGGAAGCAGAGGAAGTGGACGTGCGCATAGCCGGTAAAGAGGATTCTGCTCTTGCGGGTGCTTGCAATTATCTTTCGAACCTCCGCTGGGTTCCTTCCGTTCGCCAAAGCATTCGCGCTCCATCTGTCGACTGCGACTTACGAAGCCAGCCTTTCCGGCTTGACCCAACGGCCGGTTTCAATGAGCGGCCAGATGCTGTGCTCCGCGCTGTGCAGGTCGTCCGGGAAATCAATCTCCGTCCACGGCAGGTCGGAGACGTCTATGGCGCGGATCGGGATTCTCTTTGCCAACCGGTCAACCGCCGCGGGCGCCCAGTCGCACGTCGTTCCTGAGTCGATGATCTCTCTTGCTTCGACAAAGAGAAGGCGGGCGGCCGCTTCGTCGAATTGGAGGACGCCGACGTTCTCGCCGTCAACCATCTCACGGGGCAGCTGCTTGCCGAGTGATCGCACGAGGCCGCCCTTGAGGCAAACCTTCATGTGCTCGTCCTCCTCGCCCGACGCGCTGTCATACGCGAGAGCGCTGCCGTTGACGGCCATCACGCGGTGGTAGATGTCAGGATGGGCGAGCACGTCACAATTCATGAGTACGAATGGCCCCGAGACCCACTCCCGAGCCAGCCAGAGCGAGTAGAGGCTGTTGGTGCTGGCGTACTGGTGATTCACAATGAACTCACAGCGGCTGCTGGCCGCGGACCGGACTGTCCGGGCATCATGACCTACAACGACGCAGACACGTTCGATTCCAACCTCCTCGAGTATGCGGAGCTGATGCTCGATGAGGGGCGTGCCACCGACCTTGAGCAGGCATTTCGGGACGCCGTTTGAGGCGTGGGTGAGGCGGCTTCCCTGCCCGGCAGCGAGAATAACTGCCTGTTTCATCACATACTCCCCCGGATATGAACGAATTCCTGCTCGATACCCGCCTGGATCGGCGCACCGTTTCGTTGTTGGGTCAACCAGCTGTGCGGCGTGCCGTCGAAGACCACACGCGCGTCCTGGAGCTCAATCAATCGATCGAAGCGATCAGCCTCGACCGGACGGTTGGTTGCGAGAACGACCGTTGCCGTCTGGCTGAAAGCGAGCAATCCTCGGACGAGTGACCGCGCGGAGCGCTCGGAGAGGACGCTGGCGGGGTCATCAAACAGCCAGACGGATGCGTTGCGGCGGAGCTGTCGGGCGAGCGCCAGGAGCTTCCGCTCGCCTGGGGATAAGTCGCCAGACCCGACCTTGGTGTCGACACCTTCCGGCAGACGAGCGATGACCTCGCTGAGGCCACAGCCCTCGATCAGTTTGTATACGGCATCACCGGGTTCCTGCTCCGCAATGCCCAACAGGTCTTTCACCGGCCGGCGCAGCCAGGTCGGGTTCGTTGGCACATACGCAATATGATCAGCCAGCGACCAGGTGTTGACGCGAGCGATGTCAACGTCATCCCAGAGGACGCTGCCCTGATGCGGCCTCTGCAGCCCGGCAAGCACCTCGAGCAGAGCCGTCTTGCCGGACCCGGGACCGCCCACCACGAGGATGCGTTCGCCCGCAGAGATCGCGATGTCGATCGGACCGAGACGAGGGCGGCGCCCGCGTGCCTTCGACCCCTCGACGACCACGTCGCACAGGCGGAGTTGGTGGCGGAGTGGCCTCAACTCGTACGCGCCTAATCGGTGCTTCTCCTTCTTCTTCGACTCCTTGATCACCTGCACGACGCGATAGCCCGATCCGAGGATCTTGCCTGTGCGGGACCCATGTCTGGCTAGCCGAACAACGGGGCCGCGCATCATCACCGCATATATCATGAAGATGATCATGTCCCCGGCTTCCATGGCACCCGCGTCTACAGCTTGTATTCCAATCCACAGAGCAGCGAACACCGCGCCGCCGAAAACGACATGGCTACTCCATGTCGCGACGCCCTGCAGGCGGGTGATCGACGCCTCATGGTGGCCGCTCGACCTGTTGACCCGGGCGAACCTGGCCTCGTCGGGCCCACTCCGAAACGTGAGCTGAATCGCGTTAGCAAGCTTGCCTTCCTTGTTCCGATGCTTCAGAGATTTGCGAAATACTCGTGAGGCGATCGAGATCGTGATGGTCAACGTCACCAGGCCCGCAGCCGCAAAGATCGCGCCAAGAGCAAAGTTGAGATTGAACAGAATGAGAGTCACCCCGACGAACACGAGGACGTTGGTGGCGATGTGTACAAGAAACCCCTTGAGGCCTGCCTTCACCCGTGCGGTATCGCCGACAAGGCGCGCGATCAGGTCGCCCGGCTTCGCCTCTTCGCCTCGCGGGTCAGTGCGCACAACTGACCAGAAGGCGTCGGCCCGAAGGTCGCGGACTACTGCGATCGAGAACCGGGCGAAGTACAGGCGCTCGACGAAATCCCCCCACCCGAGGACGGCGAGAATCAGGAGAAAGGCGGCGCCCATTGCAATCCCGGGATCGACAAGGGTCGTCACTGCACCGAGCAATCCCTGCTCGGCACTCGAAGCGTCCACGATCCAGAGATCAGCGACCGCGCGGAGCGGCCAGGGTAAAGCCAGTCGGGCCACAACGACGACCGCCGCGGCCAGCGCGCCTTTGGCAAGCCAACGCCAATGCCTCCGGCAGTACGGAGTCAGACCGCTGACCACATCGAGTGCCTTGCGAAGCAGCGAAGTTCGCTTGCTGAGGTTGTTCGACACTCCTTCGGTCCTCGGACAGGGACACACTCCCAACGCCGCTCGGTGGCGCGGCCGGGTGTCTGTCAACCGAAGGCTATCTCAGGCCGCGCGAAGGGCAAGAAGAAGCTGGCAAAGTGGCAAGGAGTGAGTTCCGTTTGGTCGGATCGCGCCGAGTCGCACGCGGAGGGTAGGTCATTATCGGCCAAGAATGTCCCATGGAAATGGGGCGAGATTGTCCAGTTTCAATGGCGCGCTGCGCGAAAGGACGGGTGTCGTTGCCGAGCGGGTCATCGATTCGATCCGCCGCTGGTGCCTTGACCACGTTCTTGAGCTTAACGAGGTCCATTTGCTGCGCCTGGGCGGGCACGCCTGGATTCCCGTCCCCACGCCGATACGGGCCTCACGTCGCCAACGGCAGCGGCCGTTACTTGGCAGGCCTTTTGGGTCCAGTTCGTCCAGAGGTGCCGAAGTGATGGTATTAGCCGTATCGAACGTCGTCTGGATCATCGCTGCCGTCGCAGGGCTCAGCTTCCTGATCACCGCGCTCCTTGTGCTGATGCGTGCCAAGAAGCGGGAGCAGTCATAGAACAGCAGGACCGCCTCAAGCCCGCGTGGCGGTTCTCGCACGACATTCCACTGTGTTCGACGCCGCGCGCAAGAATTCCGTGGCGCAAACAAGCGAAGGGCTCGCTCTGTGGGGCCATTCCGTAGGTGACGTGCACCCTCCTGCATGTGGGTGAATCTCGGGATTGCTGCATCAAGTAGGCGCGCGAACGCGAGGCGTACGGTTCAGAAACTCGGCCAAACTGCAAGTCGTTGCCCGGCAACCAACGACGGAGGCATCCCACGGCTTCGTTGGCGACAACCTTGCGGCGATCGGCGGCTGAACATGATCGCGGCTAGCTTCCGAGGATAGCTGGCATCTTCGGAGCAGGGGAGTTCTTGCTCATTTGCCTCGCTGGCTGGCTCAACCAGTGCGAGCGCACGATCAACGAGTACGTGCGGGCGGAGAACCGGATCCTCCGTGAGCAGCTTGGGAAGAAACGGCTACGGCTCACCGATGATCAGCGTCGTCGACTCGCGGTGCTCGGGAAGACCCTCGTGACGAAAGGCGCTGTAGGAGTGGGCCTCCATCGCGACCCCAGACACCATCATGCGGTGGTACCGCAAGCTCATCGCCTTGAAATGGGACTACAGCGCGAGACGCGGCTAAGGTTGCGGTCTTGCACGGGTCTTGGACGGGGATGGGCGGTTGCGTGTTGGCCGGTTACTTGGAGAACTGCGGCCCTTGCTTCACGTTCGCGTAATGGGGAAGGCGGCCGTGGTTGGCGCGGACGAAGGCGACGTAGTTGACAAAGATCTCGTAGCCCAGCGGGTCGCCGGCGCCTAGGTAGAACATGTTGGGTCGTGCATCGGTCTGCGATTCGCCAGGCCCAAACACCGCCATGGACACCGTCTCCTCGACGAGGCTCGCACCCTGCGGTGCGCTACATCCAGCCGTGACCAAGACGCCCAAGACCAACACGAGCAGGATCAGTGTATTTCGTTTCATCGGCACCCTCCCAATGCACAGCGCGGCGATCCAGCGGCCACGCGCACACCCGGCTATCGACACAGGGCATGAACCGCTGAAGTCGCAATGATCGGGCGCAGCGCAATGCAGACTCTTCACGGTGCGATGTGGGAGGCCGGGGGAGGCCGGGGGAGGCGGGGCGGATCGAGGGGGATAATCACCAACCCAAGTGTGGTGTGTGACCGATCTTCTCGGTCGTCTGGCATCGGTGGCTGCTCGCTGATACACTCGTTGCACCGCCGAGGCGGGAGTCCGATAAGCCTGACGTTGCTGCGTCCGGTTCGCAGCGGGATTTGCGCAAGGGCGAGGTGACCCGCGACAGGCTGTCTTATCTATGAGCCAACGAAGGCAAGCGTGGCAAGCATTTCCGGCTCTGCCGGTTAATCCTCATTAGCAACCGGCCGAAAAATGGCATGAGCATGAGATTGGCGGAGAGATATCGTCAGCGGGAGCGGCGGGCGGATCGCTTTGAGCATTGACCCCCTGTGAGCGAGCACGTGCCGGCCAGAGGTCCGAACCAGCGAGTACCAAGCATGAAGATCAGATCGGCTCAGGCAGCAAAGCATATCCTCAGATGGTCATACGACTCACCTCAGCGGTTACTCGACCGGGTGGCGGCGGCGGTGGCCCTGGCCGCGGTGTTGGGAGCAAGCCCGGCGCTGGCCCAAGACGACGACCCCGGCCCCGGCTCATCCGAGACGGACACCGCCACCCAGATGCCGGAGCCGCCGGCGCCCACTGAGGCTGACGGACAGTCCTACCCAATCAGTGCCCTTGTTCTTCAATACGTCCGCGACAACCCACAGCATCCGTCAGTTGAGGAGGTCATGCAGATCGAGGTACCGCTGGTGCAGACCGCGCAAGGCTTTGTCGCGCCGCGAGCAGGAGTGCCTTGGGTGAGATTTCGCCTGGCCCAGATCGCTGATCGGCCGGTTGAACCTTACTACGCAAGCGCCATCCAGCGGATCCTGGAAGAGATACGTGACTTTTTCTCGCAGCGCGAGATACTGGGTGTGTACGTGGCGCCGGACCCGTTTCAGATTAATGAAGCGGGAGACGACCTCCGAGAAGACGGTCACACCGCGCTTCGCGTGATGATCACCACCGGTGCTGTGACCGAGCTTCGCACGCTGGCCTCCGGCAAGCGCATCGCGGCTCAAGAGCGGATCAACAACCCGTTGCACGATCGGATCCGGGAGCATTCGCCGATCCAGCCGTCCGCCCAAGGCGCTGAGGCGCCGGGCGACTTGCTTCACAAGGATGCGCTGGACCGTTATCTGTTCCACCTGAGTCGCCATCCCGGGCGTCGGGTTGACGCATCCATTTCGGCCGGGCTGGATCCGGGGGGCGTGGCGCTGGACTACCTGATCACTGAGAACAGGCCTTTGGTGCTGTACGCCCAGGTATCGAACACCGGCACGAGGTCAACCGAGCGATGGATCGAACGCTTCGGACTC
Organism: Planctomycetota bacterium; assembly: GCA_022566725.1. GTDB lineage: Bacteria > Planctomycetota > Phycisphaerae > Phycisphaerales > SM1A02 > JADFFQ01. The sequence goes on along the minus strand of JADFIM010000011.1, from coordinate 11,533 downwards.
TTTCACACCCAGTTGACCAACAACGATGATGTCCTGGAGCTCTCCTACACCACGGCGGGGTTCAGCGACACCAATGCGGTGGTGGGCTCGTACGAGGCGCCGTTGTTCGATAACCATCGGCTGCGCTGGCGAGCCTACGGCCTGTGGAGCGAGTTCACCGCCACTGACGTCGGGTTCTTCGATGACGACTTCACGGGTGAATCGTGGGAGGCCGGCGGCGAGCTCATCGCCAACATCTATCAGAAAAGGGAACTGTTCGTTGACCTTGTGGCCGGCGCTCGGTTGCTGAATGTTCGGGTCGACAATAAGGCAGCGGGTATCAACGGCGAAGAGGATTTCTTCCTGCCGCATGTCGGTGCTCGGATCGATCGTACGACCGAGTGGTTCAGCACCCAGGGCTCGCTGGTGCTGGAATGGAACGTTGCTGAGGTCACCGACATTGACTTGGCACAACTGAACGCACTCGGACGCGTCTTGCCGGACGACGAGTGGGCCGTCTTGCGATGGGGCCTCACCCACTCGGTGTACCTTGAGCCGCTGTTTGATCGCGAGGCCTGGGAGGACCCCACGACGCCGGCGACCTCCACGCTGGCCCACGAGCTGGCCCTGTCGGTCAAGGGCCAATACGCCTTTGACCGACGGCTGATCCCCCATGCCGAGCAGGTTATCGGCGGGCTGTATACCGTTCGCGGATATCCCGAGTCCGTCGTCGCGGGCGATACGGCGATTATCGGGAGCATCGAGTATCGATATCACATCCCCCGAGCGTTCGAGATCCAGCCGGAACCGCGCGAGCTGTTCGGTGAGCCGTTTCGAGCGGCGCCTCAGTACGTCTACGGCCACCCCGATTGGGACCTGATCTTGAAGGGGTTCTTCGACGTCGGCCGGTCAATCGTCAGCGACCGGTTTGCCTTCGAGAGTGACGAGACGCTGATGGGAGCCGGCGTCGGGGTCGAGCTGTTGTTCAAGCGCAACGTCAGTGTGCGCTTGGATTGGGGCTTCGTGTTGGAAGAACTCCAAGCCCAGGGCATCAACTCAGGATCAAACCGACTTCACGTGGTGGCCACCCTCCTCTTCTAAGCAATCACCGTACGGTTCGCAATCAGATTGAGAGCCCTGATTGTTGGCTGGTGGCTCTGACGGCGCCGACGCCCCGATGCGATCTGATCGTGGCGCGATCCTCGTGGTGGGCTGAGTCGTCAGCAGTGATCAGCTGTCATTCTTATCGGTCTGCAGGAGACGCTCAACGAGAGCGGCGCGGCTGGCAAGGCGCCTCGCGGGCGCTTTTTGATGTTCATTTCGGTTGACAATTCGCTCTGTATGGTTTCTACTATGCATAGATGAGGATTCAAGCATTATCTTTTGCTCACTGAATCCCCAGCGAGGCTCCATGAACGACTGACCGCCCGCCTAGACAGCAGGACAAACAGGAGGAGACGCGATGTCCAGCAACGCGCGCCGCCGAGACGCTTCCGTCACCCGTCCGATAAGAGTTGCCTTGATTGCCGGCGCCGCTTGGGCCGGCCTGATGGCCGATCCGGGTTACGCCGATCCGCCCGGCGGGTTCGTCCCGATCTGCCACATTCCACCGGGCAACCCGGGGAACGCCCACACGATTATCGTGGGTGGCCCTGCCGTGCCGGCGCACCTCGCCCATGGGGATATCCTCGGGGCATGTGCAAACGGCGTCAACGGCGGGAACGGCAACGGCTTCCTGATCCCCGTGCCCGGCAACGACCTCGCCACGGCGCTCAACGAAGAGGCGAGAATCAGCGACAAGGTCGAGCTGGATCCGTTTGGGCTGCGGGCCCTGGAGAGACTCGGAATCTACGTCCGACCGTTGCGGCTGGATGAACTGGTCGCGGCGGCCAAAGGGCCCCACGTGTACATCGACGCCCCCAGCCAGGCCGGGGGCCCCAGAGAAGAACCCCGCATCGCGATCAATCGCCTGCGCAGAGCCTCGGTACTGGCCGTGGTCCAGCGCTCTGAGACGATATTCCCCGAGGATTCAAGCGAACGCGAACATATTCGCAACACGCTGGAAGCGGCCTGGGACCGGTATTCCGCAAGCGCTGATGCTCCAGATCCAGTAGACTTTCGCGCGTATGTTGAGTCCAATCCCGACGAACAGGAGTGCCTGGTCTACGTCAACGGCTTGCGTGACTTGTTCAGCGAGATGTGGATCATGGGCCTCAACTCCGCTGAGCTGAGACGGTCCAAGAACACCGTCCTGGGACCGGTGACGCCACACAACATGCGACAGGATCAGCTGGAACAGACGATCGAAGCAGCGGCCGTCAGTTAGGAACAGATCACGGCCACGGCCATCGAGGGTGTATTTCCCCACCCCGGGGAACTGGCGCGACTTGAGCCTCCGCAAGCGCCAATGCAAATGCCCTACACAGTATTGCAACACAGCGCCGTTGGCGAAAACGCCAACGGCGTCGCAGGGATCCAGTGCGCCGTTGTCGTTGCGGCCGCCCCGGCCTCCGACCCGCGGCGATCATGAATTGAAGAGTGCGGCGCACTGTCCCGGACAGACCTGCCCCGCGATCTTCAGTGCATCGCTCCGCCGCCATTGCTCTTGGCAAACGAATCGGCAATGGAGTTCTCCTTAGCGGCGCGCTGATAGTCGTGCCTTGCTTCGCAAATGACTGCGAGGTTATGATGAGCGCGACTCGGTCGAAGGACTTGCTGGTACAATGCCAATGCCTGCTCGTACCGGCCGAGCAGACCTGTTACCAGGGGCCATGCTCGCCTTGTATCGAGCGTCGTGGGGAGCCGCGTCTGCGGCCTCTGAGAAGGCGGCAAGGGCGTCTTCGTACGCGCCGATCAACATCCAGCACATGCCGAGGTCATTGAGGAGAACCGGGTCGTTGGGATTGATCTGCAGCGCATGTTGGAGTGTCTGAGCCGCCGCGGCGATCTTTCGCTGTGCTACAAACACTCTCGCCAGCTCACAATGGGCGGGCATGAATTTGGGATATCGCTTGATCGTGGTTCTCAGCACTGTCTCACTGTGCACGAGCTTGTCCTGGGCGGCCAGGATCTTCGCCATGCGATAGAGCGTCTTGGCAGTTGGCGGACGACCCGCCGCGTCCTCAGAATTACTGCTTGGAACAGCGCCGGACGAATAGGACATTCGCGACTGCCGTTCAGACCCGGTGCAGCCACCGACCAGCGGTGCCGCCAATAGCGTCGGCGTCGAGAGCACTGAGGCGGCGAGTCTGCGGTGAATCGTCATACACTTGCGCATCGTCATCTCTCCTTTGGTTCGTCAACGCTCCATCGGAGGGGTTTCGGCGGTGCCCGCCGAGGCTTGGGCCGCCCGCTCTTGAATGATCAGCACACGCTCCGATGCAACGCCATCACCACTAGGCAGGCCGTCGGACACCATCATTCGCTCAACATCGACACCAGCCTTGGCAAGCGCATCGACGACGGTCCTTGCGCGCGCCTCGTAGAGTGCGTCGTTGGCCCTACCCCGGCGCACGTTGAGGGCGCCGGGGAAATCCTTGAAGTGCGCAGCCAGCACATCGACCGCGCGCCGCCCAAGCTCGTTGAGCCTCGCCCCGTCTGTCACAAAGTGGAACGGATAAAGCGTATGTTGTCCAATGATCGCGTGGTCAACAGCATCAACATTGTAGGAATTCAGCATTGCACCATTCAATGATCGCGGATCGTCCATGGCACGCTCGATCTTCTCGCAGCCGACTGCTGCAATCGTGGCTAAACAGAGTAAAAGAATCGTGACAATCTTCATCACCTATCTCCGATTGTTTGCAGGCACCATCAAGTCAAGCGATCGTATTCCTAACCAAGCACTCGCACCAGCGTGATCGCGGCAGAGCCGGCCATGACGATGAGCATGGCCGGAAAGATAAAGAGCACGAGCGGGAACAGAAGTTTGACAGCCATCTTCTCGGCCGTCTCCTTGGCCTGACCTGCCCCCGGTTTATGTACCAGTTGCTATGCCGGTTGCGCCGCTGGAGCTTGGCGGCACTGGCATGTCCTTCGGCAACCAGTTGATCGCCTGGACCTACTGGGTCCACGGCACTGGGGTGTTCACGATCAACTACGACGGCAGCAATCAAGTGCCAGCCAACATCCGGTATCGCCTCGTGGATTGATCCCGCCCACGCGCTCGCCTGTGGGTGGCGAAAACCTCATCCGGGCGTTTGTCGGGTATTGGATGATCGTGTGCGACACTTATTCGTGGCGGCTATCGGTCAGCTGACCACGCGATTTTGCATGGATTCGGCGCCGTTTCTTCAGTCAGCACACACTGATCGCGCTGAAGTGGCAAGTTAGAGCCAAAGCATTTGTTGTCAGGCGGCACGCCGCCAAGCGTCAATGGGGAGGTGAGCAACTCGATTTCCTGTTCAGAATTGGTGGCTGGTGAGCTTCGAGCCGCAGAATCTCGACTGTTCAGTAGGACTACGGAGAATAGCGACTGGCAAGAGGTCGAGGACGCACGTAGTGAACGGCCATAACCGACAGGCAGCGCCTAAGTTACGCGAAAGCGGGTGATCGGATTTGAACCGACGACATTCACGTTGGCAACGTGACGCTCTACCACTGAGCTACACCCGCCTGACCCGTTGAGAATACCAGCCCGACGCACAGAGGCAAGCGGAGGGACCAAGGCACCAAGGCATCAAGGCATCAAGCGAAGCCGGGACTGATCCGCCTCGGCGGACCTCGGCGGATGAGGAAGACCCGGGTCATCGTAAAGGCACCAAGGCATCGAGACATCGAGGCATCGAGGCATCGAGGATTCGCGCGACGAATGCGGTACCCTTGCGGTACCCTGGTGGTCGAGGATAGGGAATCGGCCGTGAAGGAACAACAATCGGTGCTCATTGCGGCGTTGTGCTCGTGGTTTGCGCGCGAAGCGCGCGATCTGCCCTGGCGTGGGCGGCGCAGCGGCTATCGGGCACTCGTCGCCGAGGCCATGCTCCAGCAGACACAAGTATCACGGGTGATTGAGCGATACACGGCGTTCATCAAGCGCTTCCCGACGATCCGCCAACTCGCCGACGCCGATGAGCAGGAGGTGCTGACAATGTGGCAGGGGTTGGGCTACTACCGCCGGGCCCGCCACCTTCATGCGGCGGCGAAGGTGATTGTCAGCGACTATGGCGGACGAGTGCCGCGCCAGGCGCGCACCCTTCGCCAACTTCCCGGGGTGGGGCGGTATACCGCGGCGGCGATCGCGTCGATTGTTTATGGTCGTCGCGAACCGGTCGTGGACGGCAATGTTCAGCGGGTGTTGGCCAGATGGCACGCCCGGGACGATCCGCCGCAGGATTCGGCGACGATCGCGTGGACCTGGTCGCGTGCTACAGAACTTGTTGCTGCGGCGCCTGAGCCGGGCGCGTTCAATGAGGCGCTGATGGAATTGGGGGCGGTGGTCTGTACGCCGAAGCGGCCGCGGTGCAGCGAATGTCCCGTGGCACGACACTGCAATGCGTTGCACCAGGGGTGCGAGACCCGGATCCCCCCGCCCAAGCCGACCGCCAAGCAGAGGAAGGTTCATCACCATGCGGTGGTGATCATGCGGGCCGGCAAGGTGTTGCTCGAGCGCCGATCGGATCGCGGAATGTGGTCACGCATGTGGCAGGTGCCGACGATCGAGGCGCGAACGCCCTTGCGTTTGACCGCTGTCAAGCGGGCGTTACCCGCGCCGGTGTGCGATCTGGTCCGTAACAATGCGTTTGATCACCAGACCACTCATCGGCGGATTACCTTTCATGTGTATACGGCCACGAGTCGCAGCCGCAGGGGACTCTGGCGTCGCGCCGACGACATCGCCGACTTGCCGATGAGCAATCCCCAGCGGCGAATCCTGGCGATGGTCGCGATGTCGGCCCCGCGGTCCGATCACTCGGCATCCGACGTTCAGTAGCGGGGACGCTGCGCGTCCCGGCACCGGCGGGTGTAGCCCACTGGCTACGCCGAGACCGGTTTGGCGGACAATGTCTGGGCGGTCTCGGACGGCTTGGTTGAGGGGTAGCTGATTCGGCCGTGGTAGATCGCGCACACGGACTTGACGACCGACTCTTCAATGAGTCCCAATTCGCGGAAGGTCAGATCGCAATGATCGTATTGGCCGTCGGCGAGGCGCTTGCGCGAGAGCTGGCGGACCAGGCTCTCGATTCGGGCGGGGTTCGGTTCGGCCAGCGACCGCGTGGCGGACTCGACGGTGTCGGCCAACATGAGGATCGCCGCCTCTTTGGTCCGCGGCTTCGGGCCGGGGTAGCGGAACTCGATCTCCTCGACGGTGGATCGATCGTCGTTTTCGGCCTGGGTCTTGGCGGCGTGGTAGAAGTATTCCACCAGCGTCGTGCCGTGATGCGACTCGATGAAATGCTGTAACAGCCGGGGTAGGCCGTACTCCCGGGCCAGCTCGATACCGTCCTTCACGTGGCCGACGATCACCAGCAGACTCATCGCCGGGCTGAGCTTGTCGTGCTTGCTGGCCCCGTCGGTCTTGTTTTCGATGAAGTAGTCGGGTTTGTGGAGCTTGCCGATGTCGTGGTACAGGGCTCCGACGTAGACCAGCAGCCCGTTGGCGCCGACGGCTTCAGCGGCGGCCTCGGCGATGTTGGCTACCTGCAACGAATGGTTGTACGTGCCGGGCGCTTTCTGCTGAAGCTGCTTGAGCAACGGCTGCTTCGGATCGCGCAGCTCCGCCAGCGTCATGCCGGTGGTGATGTCGAAGAAACGCTCAAAGCTGGGAAGCAGACCCAGGATCAGGAATCCGACCGCGAATCCCCCGAAGCCGGCTAGAAATGCGTAGAAGATAATCTGCCGCCACGCGCCGGGGACCAGCGGAGTCTCGATCAGGCCCAGCAGGATCGCTCCACCGGCCAGCACCATACCGGTAACGGCCGAAGCCTGGATGAGGCTGTTGCGGTGCCTCATTTCGCGCAGCTGCGCCACCACGATGCCGCAGCCTGCAAACAGCACCAGGTACATGGCGATGCTTTGTTCTAGAGCCATCGTCGCCAGCGCGCACTGCGTCGCGCTCAGGAACAGCGCGATCCGCTGGTCGTAGGCGAGCAGAGCGACGATGGCGACCATCACGGTGGGCGCGACGGCCCCGAGGTATATCAGCGACGGCGCACGCACGCCGACGGTGCACGTCAGAGCAAGCATTCCCCCCAACAGGGCGCAGATCCCCAGGAGCCGTAGCGGGTTGCGAGCAATTTGCGGATAAAACAGGACAATGTAACCCACGAGGAACGTGGACAAGACCGTCATCAGGCCGATGATTCCCAGCCGCGGCAGCCAACGCTGTGCCGCCGGCGCCGTAGCGGCAAATGCATCTGCCTCGGTCTGCAGCTCCTCGAATTGCTTGTGCGAGAGGGTGTCGCCCCGATGGTAGATCACGTCGCCCTTACCGTGCTCGTCATAACTGATCTCGACCTCCTCGGCTGCGCGGCGGGCGAGGGCCTGGGTGGCTTCGGCGTCGATAGAGATCGTCGGCTTTGCATCGAAGGCGAGCTTCGCCGCGATGAAGGGCCCAAGGTCGGCCGGGAACCCCGCCGCCAGCACAAGCTGCCCAAGGCGAGACTCCTCCTGTACCGCCATCTCGGGTCGCAATTCAATGGCGTCAGCGTTCCGGGGAATCTCCTGCGGCGAGTTCGACGCCCCGCGCAGCAAGCGCTTCAGCGTGGTGGAGTACTCCCGGGCAACCCAATACGTCTGGTACTCGTCGCTGGCGATCAGCGGGTTTGCCGGAAGTTGTCGTTGGACCAGGTCATCGACCCAAGCTTTCCACTGAGGCGTGGTCTCGCCTTGGGCGGCGAACGGCGCCAGGTCAGCCAGTCCGGCATCGGAGAGCTGAAACTCCTCTCGTAGCTCGGGGCTGATGTCCTCGATGGCGCTCTTGCCCGCCACAGCCTTGGGCAGGCCGTTGAGAGCCGCCGCGAGGCGGTCCAGATACGAGCTGTTCAGCGCGTAGACGTGCGGGGCGGAATCCCGGGCCTCCTGACGCTTCGCATCGGTCAGCTCGATGTTTGCGACGCGGTAGTCGAGCCGGTTCACCCGCGTCTGCGTCATCACCTGGCCGGGATGAACCATGATCTGCTCTCGGGCCCAGATCACGAGGATGCTGGTCACGGCCAGAAATGCCAGGGTGACGAGCGTGGTGCTGACGAAGCCCGGCTGCTGGACCATCGCCCTGAGATCGAACGTCCGCCTGGGCAGGCTGCGGCGCAGCTCTTCCCGCCGCCTGGCGGTCTTGGAGGAGCCTGATTTCGACCTTATCAACTTGGGCATCGTGCCCACACTCCGGTCATTTCCCGCTCGGCGTCCGAGGCTGGCTTGTACACGTTATCGGCTTGACGGGTTTCGACATATAGGGTCGCCCAGGCGAATGTGCCAGGGCGAGCACCGGCGGGGGGTCATCGGCTGGCTCCTGGTTGACATTCAGGCCGCATGGAACCATTCTTTGGCACGATTCCTGATAGAGCGGTTATCGCAGTGCAATACCAGGCAAGGAAAACGGGGTGGTCCCGACCCTGGGGGGACGGGGCGTGAACGTTCATTGTACAAGGCCCCTGGCCGGCCGCGGGCGATTCCTGCCCATGGTCGCCCTGGCCCTGGTTGGGGGTTGTAGCCAACCCCCGGTGGTGCTGTCCAAAGAGCGCCGGGACCCGCAGGAGCAGCGCCAAAAGCTGCTGCTCAGCAAAGCGGATCAGGTCGAGGCGCTGGCCGCAATGCGGTCGATCGCCGTCGGCCGGACCGTGGTCAACCCGCCCGCCCCCGCGCCGCTGGGGATGCGGTGGTCTGATGTGCCTCGAGCCGTCGCCGCCGCTTGCAGCGAGCAGGGAATCGAGATGGTCGTCGTCCATACCGAGGTTCTGATGGCCGTCGTGCACTCCAAGGAAGCGCCCTACGTGTATCGCTTTCATCTTCGCACGGTCGAAGACTGGCCGGGCGAGCTCATCGTCTGTCGGGTGGGTGGCGCTACCGTGTATAGGGCCGACGGCTGGATCGGGCGCTTCCCGGAGAATCCGAATCACATCGAGCAGAAAAACAATCTGCTTGCGGCGCTAAGGCGGCAGATGAAGGCGTTCGGCCGCAAGCGCGGATTCAATGATCAGGATGAATGACCGGCGGCGCGGACCGCGTCCCCTCACTTCGCTTCGCTGGCGATCGCGTCTCGGGCGAGCAGCGCGGCCCCCAGTAGACCGGCGTCGTCGGCGAGCCTGGTCATCACCAGTTGACACGCTCGGCACCGCTGGGGGAACACGTGCTTCGCGAAACTCTCTCGGATTCGGTCCATGTAGGGCTCACCCAGCGCTTCCGTGACGCCGCCGCCGATGATGACGGTGTCGAGGCTGAGAACCGTTACCCAGTTGGCGATGGCGACGCCCAGCAGATTGGCGGCCTGGTTGACCACATGACACGTGAGCGCATCGCCCTGGCGATAGGCTTGCGCCAGGGTTTCCGAGCCGATGGTCTTCTGGGGCTCCGGGATCAGCCGATGCAGGATCGAATCAGGGTATTGCGGCATCAGCCGGCGCAGCGCGCGCGACATCCCCGTGCGGCTGCAGCGATCTTCGAGCTTCTGCTCGCCGTTGCCTCGGTCGGGAGTGATGATGGTGTTTCCGATCTCGCCGGCGGTGAAGAAGCTGCCGTGATAGATCCGGCCGTCGAGCACCAGTCCGCCGCCGATGCCGGTGCCGATCCAGACGCCCAACATGTCGCCCCGGCCCCGCCCGGCTCCGAGACGGTGCTCGCCCCACGCGGCGCCGTTGACGTCGTTGTCCAGCACGATCGGCTGGCCAAGCTTTCGCAGCAGAATGTCACGTAGCGGTACGTCGGTCCAGTTCAGGTTGGGTGCATCGAGAATCACACCGCGCGGGATGTCGATGGCTCCCGCGGCGGCAACGCCGATCGCCGCGAGATCATTCGGTGAGATCCCCGCCTGATCACATGCCTGGTGGATGCCCTTGACGATGTTGTTGATGACGTGGTCTTGGCCACGATCCGCTTCGGTCTTGCCCCGGGCTCGGCCAATGATGATGTTGTCGGCATCGACGACGCCGAACTGCATGTTCGTTGCACCCAAGTCGATGCCGACGACCACGGCGCCGGTGGAGGCTTCGCTCATGATGCGCGTCAATATACCCGGCCCAGCGAGCCGGCACGCCCGGATCAATCGGATCACGAGGAGCACACTTGTTTCGAGCAACGCGCTGTGGGACACTGAGAGGCCGGCGGTTTGCCGGTTCGAGCTGCGGCCGCCGTTTGCGCAAATTCATCACGGACCCATGACTGATGTCACCCGCATCCTGACCGCCATCGAAGACGGCGACCCTCGCGCCGTTGATGAGCTACTGCCGATCGTCTACAACGAGCTTCGCGCGCTAGCGGAATATCGAATGGCCAGGGAGTCGCCGGGCCAGACGCTCCAGGCGACGGCACTGGTTCACGAGGCGTACCTGCGGTTGCTGGGTGACGACGGGGCCGGGCGTCCGTGGGAGAACAAGGGCCACTTCTTTGCGGCCGCAGCCGAGGCGATGCGGCGCATCCTCATCGACCGTGCCCGGGCCAAGGGAGCGGTCAAGCGCGGCGGCGGGCGGGCCAGGGTCTCGCTGACGGGAGACCAGGTCATGCTCGACGCGGTGCCGCAGGAGATCCTCGACCTGGACGAGGCCCTCGGGCGCCTGGCCGAAGAGGACCCGGCCAAGGCCGACCTCGTCAAGCTCCGCTTCTTCGCCGGGCTGAGCCTGCCGCAGGCGGCCGCCGTGCTAGGCATCTCGTCCACGACCGCGGACCGCCACTGGGCCTACGCTCGCGCCTGGCTCTACAACGAGCTCCGGCGGGAGGAATAGCCCGGCCTCCGGTTTTTCTTCACCCGGGTGGGGCGATTCGGCCTCCGTTCTCGCATTGGTGTTTGGAGCAGGCGAGCGAAGACGCCACGAGAATGCGACAATTCCACGTCGCAAAGGAGTAGACCATGACCACCGGTCACCCCAGCCCCGAGCAGGTGTTCCACGAAGCTCGCGCGATCGAGTCACCCAGCGAGCGTGATGCGTACCTTCGGGGCGCATGCGGCAATGACGTCGCGCTGCGCGCGAAGGTCGAGGCGCTGCTGGCGGCGGACGCCGAGGCGGGGTCGTTTCTTGCGTCGGGCGGTAACGAAGGCGACGCGACGGTCGTGGCTGCCCCGCACGAGCAGGCGGGCGCCATGATCGGCCGCTACAAGCTCCTGCAGCCCATCGGCGAAGGCGGCTTCGGCGTCGTCTGGATGGCCGAGCAGAAGAAGCCGGTCAAGCGCCGGGTCGCCCTGAAGATCATCAAGCTCGGCATGGACACCAAGCAGGTCATCGCGCGCTTCGAGGCGGAGCGGCAAGCGCTGGCCATGATGAATCATCCCAACATCGCCACGGTGCTCGATGCTGGGGCGACCGAGACCGGCCGACCGTACTTTGTCATGGAGCTGGTCAAGGGCGTCCCCATCACTGAATACTGCGACACGGAGAGTCTTTCGACCAAAGATCGACTCGATCTATTC
>JADFIM010000159.1 GCA_022566725.1 Planctomycetota bacterium | reverse complement strand
AAGTGGTGAGTAACTGACCAGCTTCAGGCGATCGCGAGCCCTGATGACCTGCGAATGCATGGGCGGCAGGGCAGCGCCTTCCAACTCGGAGCGGTTCGTGAACAGGAAGTGAGCGCTGCGCGCCTCGCGCTCATAGCGGTAGTACCGCACCGGGCCGCTGTCCATCTCGAACGCGACGATCCATTGCGTGTCGTCGAGCGTCCGGCTGATCACCGACATCTCTCCGCCGGCGAGGTTAGCCAGAAACTCGAAATCATCCCGCAGCGTCCGGTCGATGATGTGCCACTTCTTACGAGTGTAGGTTGAGGAAGCGGCTTGGAGATGCTTGCGGGTGGGATGGAGCATGAGATCGCCGCTGATGTCCGCCTTCTTATCCGCGGCGAGGATCTTGGCGGTGCCCGTTTCGAGATTGATGCTGGTCAAGGCGGCGGTATCCCGGCCACGGCTGTCAATCATGTAGAGCACCGAACCCGTCTCGTCGAAGTCAACCGGCCCGGTGGTGAGCAAGTCCTCCATCGAGATCTGCGCAAACAGTTTCCATCTGCCTTCTCCGGCCGGCATGAGCATCTCGTTCCCACCATCTGACGTCAGCCGGGCCGCAAACCGCACGTTGTAGTCGTCATCCGTGTGGAAGGCCAGAAAGCGGTCGTTGTCCTGAAGCAGGACGCGCTCACCGGTTTCGATGTTGACGCGATACAGCGCATGGAATTGCGGATCACGATCGTTGAGGGCGACGATGATCTCATGGGGAAACTTGTAGCTCACGTGCTGAATGCGCGCGGTAACCTCGTGCGGCTCCTCGGCGCCGGGCGCGGTGGCCGAGGCGGGCGTGAGCGCTTTCTCCCCTCGGGTGGTAAGGTCCACACAATTCAATCGCCAGTTCTCGTCGCCTGCATCATCCTGCAAGTAGAGGATATGCTTGTTGGTGTAGGCCCAAAAGTAGATGCGTATCCCCCGGCCGGTGTCGTGAGTGACCGGGTTGGCTGCGGCCGGATCGTCGATCGGACTCACCCAGACATTCAGCACGCCGTTGACCGGCGCAAGGTAGGCAAGCTGCTCTCCATCCGGGCTGATGCGCGGGCTGGCCTTGTCCGGGTTGCCGAACAAGGTTTCGCGCGAGATGAGTTGGACGTCGGACTGGGCCTGGGTCGGCAGGGCACTCATGGCCACGCCAATCGTCGCCGCCATTACCGTCAGCAGACTGGTAATCTTCACGTGATGATCCTCCAAAGCTCGTTGATGGCGTTCGGAACGCCGTGCACTATACCGTCTGGCCGTCCACTCACAGGCAACTTGATCGCTACGTCCGCCGCCGGCGCCGCTGGCGCGATCTGGTCGCTCCGCTTCAATCAATACATCAGTTTGTGGGGCAGTTGGTTGCGCGTATCAGGGGACCGGCCCCCGGTGGATCGCGGGGGCTTCAGCCCGAGGGCCTTGCCAGTTGGTCTTGGAGAGCCAGGATCTTGCGGCACAGCTCGCTGAATCGCGGGCGAAGATCGTCGGCGTCGCCCCCGTTGCCGAGGCGCTCGGCAAGCTCGCCTTGCATGGCCACCGCCTCCAACGTCAGCGATTCCAACCGCCGCTTGTATTGGGCGACCGTCTCGAGCGCCGGCTCCACAGCTTCATCAGCCGCCTGTATTTGTTCATCCAGCTGGGCAAGAATACGGCGATCCGTCAAACGGCGACCATCAAAAGGATTGGTCGGCACCGACGGCGCATCCCCGACGTTGATGCCCAATCTTTTCAGCTGGTCGTACGTCTCCGATACCTCATTGCAGACAGCGCCAAACGCATCGCGCAGTTCCTTCAAAGACGGGGCATCGCTGGGCGATTGCGAACACTGGTCTCGGACGGCGGCGATGCGCCGCAAAAGCCCCTCCAACCGGTACGACAGCGTCTTGATCGGCTGCGCCATCGCGGTGATGATCCCATCAGCCTCTCTGAGCCGGTTCTGCCAAGAGTTCTGCCACCGCTGGGCAAATGAATCGGCCTGATCGCAGACCTGCCCGACTCGCGACTCAAGAGCCTTGCCCGATAAGGAGCCCCGCGAGATGTCGCCGCGGACGCTGCGGATCTCCTCGCCGATCGAGGCCAGCTCATCGCGCACCTGGGCGTCGACGCGTTTCATCACGTCGATTGCCGCCCGCGCGGCTTCCAACTGCTGCTTCGCTTGCACGAACGCCCGCGGATCTGCCATCGGCGGCGCTTCAAGCGGGCTCGTCGGCAGCTTCACCGTGCGCTGGTCGTCGATCAGGCCTGACATGAACATCGTGTGACGGATCTTGTGCAGCTCGTTGTGGAGATACACGAACCGTTGCTTCAATCGGGCGGAATCCTCCGGCGCAGGCAGCTGAGCGTCCAAACCCTCGATTACCTCAGCGAGGGCATCAAGCTGATCGGCCGACTCCAGCAGGGAGCCTGCAGTCTGGTTGACCATCGCGCGAGCGTCGTCCAGTTGTATCCTGAGCCGTCTCGCTGCGGCAGGACCGAGCCGGTTGCTCGGACGATCGGTTCCGCGCTTGGTGTGCTTGCGATCCTGGGCAGCGGGCATCTTTGCCAGCCCGCGCTGGATCGCGCCATCAAGCTGCCTGCCGCGAACGTTCTCGGAGATGCAGATACCCTCCGCGTCAAGCAGGTACATCCGCGGGATGGAGTTGATGCTGTATTTGCGGGCCAACCGCGTCTTCCATCCGCCGCCTTCCATGACGTGGTACCAGTTCATGCCCTTGTTGCGGACGAAGGACCTGAACCGGTTGTTGTTGCTGTCGAGTGAGATACTGACGATCTCGAATCCCTGGTCCTTGTATTTCCTATGGGCCCTCAACACATTCGGCAATTCCGCCACGCAGGGTCCGCACCAGGTGGCCCAGAAGTCGATGAGAACCACCTTGCCGCGAAGGTCGTTCAGTGAGAATTCCCTGCCGGTGATGGCGTCGCGGGCAGTGAAGGTGGGAAACTCCCTTCCGAGATAACCGGCGCCCGCGCTTGCCTGCGAAGCAACGGCCGCGTACAACCCGACGACCAGACCGGTCCGCAGCAACTTGGTTCGGTAGGTCATTGATTGGGCCCTCACAATGGGGAGCGTCGTGGGAGATGGATTGGTCTGCGCCATCCGCCCCGGCGGCCCAAGCTCATCAGCGCGTGGCCACTCACCCTATGGTACAGGGTGTTGCTGATCAAGCGCCTCTCGCCGTATAAACCCACCCATCTTAGTCAGACGCCGGCGGATCAGCCGATCGCATCTGCGCAATCGGCGGGCACGACGGCAGGTGCGAGAATACGAGGGCCGCCAGGAGGTATAACAGCAGGGCAAGACCCGCGGCGATGGAATACCCCCAGCTCATGGCCAAGACCGTGGCCAGCGGAGCGGCCAACACAGAGGCAAAGCCGTTGGTCCCCCACGCCCAGGGGATGAGACCGGGCGCCGCTCGACTGAGTCGCCCAAGCCCCATCGGCATTGGGAAACCCATCACGTACCCGAGCGGGGCGATCATGATCAGACCCACCGCGCATCGGCCGAGCACCGGCAACGACCCCGCCGCCGGGGCTAACTGCCGAAGCGCAAACACCTCACCGATCCCCAGAACCACCAGGACGATGATGATGCGCCGCAGGGCCCTTGCCCGATCATGCCGGATACGTTGCGTGGTCATGCTGCCCAGGCCGGAGAAAAACAGGAAGCCGCAGATCGTCACCGCGGCTGCCCGCACCGGATCCCCGATCAGGTACGTCAGGTGTGACAGGCAAACGATTTCCAGCAGCAGGTATCCGAGCCCCAGGCAGCTGAAATAGATCACGGTCGCAGCCCGACCGCCACGCCGACCCCCGGTGTCAGCGGGCAAGAAGGGTAGTGGTATGACCGTTGCCACAGCGCTGACGATGCCGATGATCAGCGTCGCCGCCAGCACAAACAAGAATGCCAGTTCCGCGCGAGTCAGCCACAGCGCACCGTACGCGTCCCGTTGTGCTCCGATCGACGCCAGCTTGGAGAAGTCCAGGAAGAACGGTCGATCGTCGGTGGGCGGGCGAATATCAAACGCCCACTCGTTGATGAATTGATCCGCATTGGGTGAGAACAGTTCGCGGGCTGCGAAGTGATACCAGTCGCCGATCCCGTCCGGGGGTTGGGGCAATGCATCGGGCTGGTTGAGCTCCTGCGGTTGCACTCCATCGAACCATACGGGGGTCAGTTGGCGGTCTCGGCACAGATCGCGGACCTGGTTAATCTCGTGGGGTTGCCACGGTGATGCCTTGACCATGGTGCAGACAGCCAAGTAATCACGAACGATGACGATGTGCTTCGCCGGCGATTCAATCTCGATGCGTCGAAGCGCCTCGACGAAGGTCGCCAACAGCTTGAGGTTGTCGCGCGGCGGCGTCTGAATGCCGCGGGTGACCGCGAGCAGTCCATCGGCCCTGAGCTGCCGTAAGCAGGCTGTGATTCCCTGCACCGTGATGAGATGGTCTTGAGCCAGCCCGCCCATACCGCCGGACCCAGCGGCCAGGGTTTGCAAGGTCACCAATTGAATCAGATCAAACTTTGCGTTCGTGTGTTCGATGAAGTGACGAGGCTCGGCGACGTGTGAGCGAACGCCGGGCAAGTCCCATACCGCCCCACCATGTTCGTGAAGAGGGCCGCGCAACAGATCCACTAGATTCTCGTCCGGCTGCACCACATGGATGGACGAGGCGCGATGGCGTGCTGCAAGCCAGATGTTCGTCCCACCTGTTTCGCCGAGTAGAGCTACCCGCGGCTCCCGTGCAACAAGCGCATACGGGATCGCCGTGAGCGTTTGGTCCATAACCTCCGCGCGAGCAGCGCGATCAACGTCCAGGACCGATCCGACCTTATGTCCATCAGCGAGAATCACGCTCATCGGCGGCGGAAGGGCCCCAACGCCGAGGAATGGCAGATCGTGCAACACGTCGCCCCGATAGGCCTCGACGACCGCGCGTGGCCCGATTGCTCGCCCGATCCGCTGGACTGATCCCTGGTCCATCAGCCGCTGCATATAGGCCTGATCCTTATACGGATCCACCCGTATGTGCGGTGGGTCAAGCCACACGCAGCCGAGGACCAGCGCCGCACACGTTGTGATTGCAACCATCCGTTTGGTCGCCGAAGCGGGTCGTACGCCGGCCGCACCGAGCAACGCGAGCCCACTCATTGCCAGCGGCAACCAAGCTGCGGGCATGATTGACATGAGCACCGGGGCAAGCAGCGCCCCGGCCGCGCTCCCAATGAGGTTCGCGCCGTAGACGGTTCCCACGCGCTCCCCGGCAAGCATGAGCGATAGACCGATCGCTGCAGCGCCCAGGAAAAACGGTATGGTCAACACGGCCCAGTACAGCATCCAGTACCCCACCTGCTGCCAGAGCAATGCCGGGAGGAACCGCGCCTCGATGGGAACGTGCTGGGCGATCGCCGAGCAGATCGGCACGGCCGCCGCCGTGGTCAAAGCCAGCACGAATAACACCGTCTCACCGCGCTGCACAACCCACGATCGCAGCAGAAACAGCGCAGTGCCGCTGGCACCGAATCCCAGCAGGACCACACTGATCACCAGAAACGCAAAGTGATGCCAACTGGCAACCAGCAGCATGCGCATCAGCGAGATTTCAAAGCCCAGCACAGCGGCGGAAACGAACCACACCACCCAGATCAGCCGTACGGGTCGCCCTGCGGCCGAGGCACTTTCCAACGCTATTCCTCGCGGGTCATCGGCACGAATCGAACGCTCATTACCGTGGTCGATCGGCGGCTGCCATCCAGTTGTTTCGTCACGACGATCAGCCGCTGGACTTCGTAGGGTCCGCCGATGGGGATCACGATTCGACCGCCCGGCTTGAGCTGGTCCCACAATGGCGGGGGCAGATGACCCGCGGCACACGTGACGATGATCGCATCAAATGGAGCGTGCTCAGCCCACCCGAAGTACCCGTCGCCATGGCGTGTTCGCACCGCGCCGTAGTCCTGTGAGCCCAGCACACCCGCGGCGCGCTCAAAGAGCGGATCGATGATCTCCACTGTATAGACGTTGGGCGTTAGATGGGCAAGCACCGCCGCCTGATACCCGGAGCCGGTACCGATCTCCAGCACCTTGGCGTCTTCTTTGAGCTCCAGCAGCTCGGACATCATGGCCACGATGTACGGCTGGGAGATCGTCTGACCGTAGCCAATGCGCAGCGGCGAGTCCTGATACGCAAGGCGTCGGTCGGCCTTGGGCACAAAGACGTGCCGGGGCACCGTCCGCATGGCGTTCAGCACCACCCGGTCCTTGATCGGCTGTCGTCCGAGGCGCTGTCGGGCAATCTGCTGCTCGACCATCCGCGCTCGCTCGTCGGCGCGCTCGGTTGCCGCGGGCGGTGCGGGCGGCTCCCATTCGGTAGACGGTTGTGTGTCAGGCGGGGTTTCCGGCTGAAGCTGCGGTTCAGGCGCTCGGGCGGGTGCATCGATGGAGCCCAGCCCAAAGGCGATGACAGCGCCTGTGACCATCAGCACCAGGATGCCCGCCGCAATCGCTTTGCCAACACGCATCGGGTACATCCTGTCGATGGAACCGGGACAACCGTCGAACCCACGCGCATCTCTATCCTATGCACACGGCGATGCCACTGCTCCGCAACACTGGGGCACGCTGCGCTTACCCCAGCCACCCCCCGCTTCGGTACAGTACGGGCATGAGTGAGGCCGGCACAGCTACTGGAGCTCCCGGGAGGAGATCGGCGGGAAATGCTGGCACCGAAACGCTGCGGCGACGGGTTCGCGTTGCGCAGGGGCAGGGGCAGGGCGATCTGCT
>JADFIM010000158.1 GCA_022566725.1 Planctomycetota bacterium | reverse complement strand
GCGATCTGGGCCAGGTTGGCCAGCTCATCTCGCCGGCGCCGTTTGCCGGACGCGATCAGGCGCCGGGTCATCACCGCCACCGGCCGTTCGATCGTCCATCGCGCGACCCTGGATTCCCAACACACGTCCCGGCCGGTATGCCCGCGAAGCGAGGCGATGTCGTTGACCGGACTTGATCCAATCGCGTCAACCGCGACGGCGGCGAGTCCTCCGCAGCAACTGCAGTAATACCCCGGCACGAGCAGGCCCTCGTCGGCCAACACCACCCCTCGTGTCATCGCCACCGCGTCGATGGAGTCCTGATGGCGGACACTGCCCAGATAGACCTGGGAAGCAGCCGTATCGGTCATGTCATACGCTCGGCGAGCTCCAAAGAACGCATGTTCGCTGCACGCGAAACTTCTCGCAGCGATCGCCTGAGCGGCGCGGGTCTGCATGCGCCAGTGGTCGTACAACTCCCCGGCCACGACCCCGGGCAGGTACGCTTCCAGGTCAACCACGTTGATGACGTCGAATGCGCCGGCGCCAACATCGGTGCGGGCGACCAGCCGCAACGGCCCGGGATACCTCCGCTGCTGGAGCTTCAGCAGCCCATCGGCATCAGGCAGCGTCGCAATGTCCAACGTCATTGTGCCGTCGGTTGGAGCACGAATCCCGTTGGCGTCGATGATGGAGAAGCTCTTGGGCCCAAGCCTCGCATGCAACGGGCCGCGAAGCACCACCTCCGGCGTCTCCAACGAATCCGCCCCCAGACGCAGCCATTGCTGATCCTCGCCGATGCGAATCGCCGGCTCGACTCCGCGGGCTTTGAATACGCGCACCCGGACCACCGGCTCGTGAGGGGGCAAGACCGGTCGAAGCCGCCGACGTGCTTCGCCCTGGGCGCCCGGTTCGCCGCGCTGCGGCCCGGAGTTTGCAGTCTTGTCCCCGGAAGAGGAATCAGATCCGCAGGCGGTCAGCACCGCGGGCGGCGCCGCCACAGCAATCACCGCAAGTTGTGCCATGAATGCCCGCCGCGACGATACATGGCCTGGAACCTCGGGACGGCTGATGACCCGAATCGCATCGCTCCTCTGGCGGGTTCGTGTCACCGTGAAAAGGCTACTCAAGTGTTCGCAGTTTCAGGCCATACTCAGTAAGCTTCAACGTGATTTCGGTGAGACTCGTGGCGCCGAAGTTCTTCACACCCATCAGCTCCGCCTCGGTTCGAGTCGCGACATCTCCCAGGGTCTGAATGCCCAGGTGCTGCAGCGCCTTTCGCGCACGAACGGAAAGCTCCAGCACCGAGATCGACTTGCCAAGCAGCCCCTCGGGAGCCCTGCCCCGAAGCTGATCGTAGATCTGCTTGCGCGCCCAGGTGTATTGCCCTTCGAGACCCTGGCCGAGCCGAAGTCCCTTGACCGCAAGCATGGTCCGAATCTCCGTCAGTGAGGTCTCGCCGAAGTTCTTATAGCTCAGCAGCTCGGCCTCGCTGATCCGAAGCAGATCGCCAAGTGAGCGAATCTGCATCTTCTTGAGGCAGTTGCGGGCACGAACCGAAAGCTCAAAATCGGTCACCGGCGTGTCGAGCAGAGCATTGCGCTTGGCCAGGTCCCGGGCGTGCTCTTCATCATAAAACATGTTGCGGGAACCCTGCACGTCCTTCATGAACTCGCGGGCCCGCTGGTGATTCGGGTTGGTGTCCAGGATCTGCCTGAGACATTTCTCAGCCTCGTTGATCTGGCCGCGGTCTTCATAGACGACCGCCAGGTTCAGCAGGGCGTTGATGTGAGGCTGATCCCGAGCGCACAGCTGCTCATACACGGCGACCGCCTCGTCCTCCTCTCCAACCAGATCAAGCAGATAGGCGAGCTTGAACTGATGCTCCGGATTGTCGCCGCGCTGCATGGCCTGGCGCAGCTCGTCGATGGCCGCATCGCGCTGGCCGTTGGCTTCCGCGGCAAGGGCCGCCTCGTAGTGGGCCTGCGCCGCCTGAGGATCAGCCGCCGCTTCACGAGAACCGATGATCGTATCAAGTACGTCTTGAGTCACAGCCAAGCTCCAATTTCGATTTGGTCAACCACCGCAATGGGATCACTGTATCGGTGTCCCTGCCCTCGGACAAGCCCGGCTATTCGGCGGCGCTGTCCGGCGCGGTGGGATCGGCCATCGACTCGGCGAGGTCGCGCACGGCCGCATCGGGGTCGGTGGCCGGGGGGCCGGGGCCGATCGGAGCCACCTGCGCCGCATCTCGCGCACGCGGCTCCAGCAGCTTGATCGACCGCCACCGGCCGGTCTCGAACCGCCACGACATCGTGATGCCGTAGATGATGATGTACGCCGACGCGGCAATCCAGGGACCAATTGATCCCAACTGCGGCCAAGTCACGATCATCAACCATCCGCCGGCCACGATGAACAGCCAACTGAAGATGATCGTCACGATGCCCGGCCAGACGGTGTCGCCCGCCCCGCGCAGGGCGCCGGTGTAGGTGATGCCGAACGCATCGACGGTCTGGAATACCGCGGCGCAGATCATGAGCTTGCCGCCGATGGTGATGATCTCCTGGGCCTGATCGGGCGAGAGATCC
This sequence comes from Planctomycetota bacterium, assembly GCA_022566725.1. Taxonomy (GTDB): domain Bacteria; phylum Planctomycetota; class Phycisphaerae; order Phycisphaerales; family SM1A02; genus JADFFQ01. The sequence continues at coordinate 4,316 of JADFIM010000158.1, read as the reverse complement.
TTGCCGGCGACGAAGAAGCCGATCAACTGGTGTCGGAACACGAAGAAGAGCAGCCCGCAAATGCTCATGTACACGACAGCCAGGGCCAGGCCGAGGCGGGCACGAGCCACGGCGATGTCGGGTTGGCCGGCCCCGATGTACTTCCCCACCAGCGAGCTGACCGCCACCGAGAAACCAACCGCGGGCATGAAGCTCAGGTGCATGTATCCCAGTGCAATCCAGCCAGCGGTCATGTGAGCCTCGCCGAACATGCCGACCAGGACGGACATGAAGATCGACCAACAGACGATCTCATTGCCGAACTGCACCGCCGCCGGCCAGCCAAGCTTGATCACATCCCGGATCGGCGAGAGTTGAATCCGCCAGGGCCGGCGCGAGCCCAGCTCCCGGTGCATCTTCGGGCCAAGGAACACCGCCAGCGGAATCGCCAGCTCGACCGCCGTACCGATGATCGTGCCCACCGCGGCCCCGAACAACCCCATCGCCGGCACGCCCGGCACACCGGGCAGACCCCACGCGGGGAAGCCTTCGGAGCCGAAGATCAACACGTAGTTCGCCACGCCGTTGACGATGTTGCCGACGATCGCGGCCAGCGTCACGATCCGTGGACGGTGCAAACCGAAGAAGTAGTGGTTCAACCCCCGGCTGGCCAGCAGCAGCACGGCCCCCAGCAGCAGGATCTGCCCGTAGCCGGTCTCCAGGCGAAGCAGCTCGTCACCGTGTCCCATTGATGAGAACAGCCATGGCAGGCAGGCCGCCCAGGGCAACAGCAACAACACCCACGCGCCGACGCTCAGCCACATCGCGGCCCATGCGTACTTCGGGGCGTTGCCCGGCGTCCCGGCGCCGAGGTTCTGACTGACATACGTGTTGACGACCGTCAGCGCACCCAACGCGAACCCAATGGGAGCGAACGCCCAGATACCGCCGTTGCCCTGCGCCGCCACCTGGAGCGGGCCGACTTGGGCGACCATCAGCTTGTCCACGAACTGCATGACCGTGTAGCTGGTCATGGTCACCACGATCGGCCAGGCGATTGCCCACACCTCCCAGAGCGGCCGGGCACCCTTCGTGCGGGAGTCAACTTCGAGCTGTACCTGCCGATCAGCCATGGGTGTCGTTGATCCAAAGGGACGCGGATCGTAGCCGCGTTTGGGTGACGGGACCTCAACGCCGCATTGATCGCCCCACGATTTCTTTCACATCCTGAGCTGATGACGGGCAAGACCGCCGAGCTGCCCAGGCCGGCAACCCACTCCACCCGCACCGGGCCCGGCCGCAGCAAGTTTGCGATCCGCTTGGCGCGCAGAGACATGGCTGCGCCGCGCAGCTACGGACCGCAGGTACCACAAGGGTTGCCGCCGACGTCGGAGCACCAATCGCCCAGCAGAACCGTCAGGTCGTTCGAGTCCACACACCCATCGGGCGGGCCCCCGCCCGTGCCGGCGATGTCTGCATCGTCGAGATTCGCTTGCGTGCAGTTCTCGCACGGCGGGCTCGGCGGGATCGGATCGTTGACGGCCGAGCACCACGCACCCAGCAGAATCGTGAGGTCCTTTGAGTCAACGCATCCGTCACCGTTGAGATCGGCGGTGCTGGCCTGCACCAGCACAGATAGCATGAAGGAACTGGCTGAGTCGCTTGTTGCTGCAATCGTCTGCTGTGAGACACGGATGAGGTAGGTGTCGGCGGGCAACCTCGGGAGGGTGAGACACGCATCAGGCGCTGCGCACGGCGTGCATGGACAGTCGGTGTTGCAGCCGAGTTCCGTCATGATCGAATCGAAGACGGCCAGGGCGGTATCGGCGACCGAGCCACACGTATTGACTTCGAGCGTGGCGGGGCCGGTGGTGATCGTCACTTCGTAGAACAGATCAACTGAGTTTGGATCGCAGGAAGAAGTCCCGTCGCTGGTGGCGTCGCTGAAGTCGGCGGAGATGGTCTCGCCTGAGTTTATAGGCTGGGGATTGTTGGGATTGTTATTCGGCGGCGGTGGCGGGAGCCAATGAGCCTGAACGTAGTAGACGCCTTCACCACCCCCGCCAGCGTTCCAGATGTTCACCCGGCCGATGGTGTCGCCACCGGTGGCCAGGACGCCGAGGAACTGTCCACCTATGCCAACTGCCGGCAGGGAGATGAGCCCGACCTCCTGCTCGCTCTTGTCGAACACGCGCACTTCTGTAGGAAACACCACCAATGTCGTGAACACATGCATCCCCAACGCGGTGTGATTGTCGCCAGCAGGCGGGCCGCTGAGTATGTCAAAGCTGTCCACAGCGAGGTTGACCAGGAGGCCGGTATTGGGCGCTCCGGCGAAGCCCGGACCTATGAGCATCAGGCCGTTCCTGCCACGTGGATTGAGTCCGTTCACGCCGGGGTCATTCACAGACCCCGTACCGTTGGTGTTGGATTGAAAGGCCAGGTTGTCGATGAAGTCTCCGGGCTTGAAAAGGCCCTGCAGATTGTTGATGTTCAGTGGATCGCTCAGGAGCGCGCTCTGGAACGGCGGAATCAATGCCTGATCAAGGTCCTCGATCCCTTTGAGGGTCTTCCCAGCATCGGCCAGCGCCTGATTGAATGCGATCTCGTCGGAAAAGAAGATGATGGCCGCGTCAGCCATGCCCGTGATGGCTAGTGCGGCGAGAACTCCAATCGTCATGCCCTTCATGTCCAGTCCTCCTTGTTATCCGCCGCTACAGTGGCAAGGCCGTCTCCGTCGATAACGGTTACCTCCGGCCCAACTGAACCGCGGAGCGTGATCGCCTTGCCGAGCAAGTTGATCGTCTCAATATAGGCGCCCGGCGCCACCACGACCTCATCGCCGTCGATCGCCACGTTGACGATCGCCCCGCCGTGGCCGGCGGGGCTAAACGTCTACGGGCACAGGCCCGCCGTTGGACAGCAATTCGATGAGGTCCGTCACATCGCCGCTGCCGGCCAGGCTCATCACTCGCTTGTGCCGGGCAGCAACTCGAAGTGCGTGGCCACGAAGCGGCCCTCTTGGACTTGACCACTCACACGTGCAGGCCGTACCGCATTGCAAAAGCCATCCGAGGAATGCGCATCGCCATGGTCGTCGATCCCAGTGCCATCAACGAAGTACGACGCTCCGTCGATTCGGACGGCTAGGTCGCAATCCGATCCCGGAAGACCGAACTGGCACTGGCCACATGCTGCATCGACAATGACCTCGCGATACTGTTGGGCCGCGGTCTCGGGCGACGATTCGTGTTGACTACCCATTGCGAGTGGTTCGGTCTGTTGCTGGCAACCGATCAAGACCGATGCCGCTGCTGACAATGCGATGAGATGAGCGAGGTAATGCAACATGGAGAATCCTCCGTGGGGATTGTGAGACGTCCATTATGACCGGAATTGACGGTGACCGCCGCGGCTCAAGCGGCCGCAGGAGGCTGCACGGGTGGGCCGGCCTCGAAATCGGCGGTGCCGCCGCGACCGGTCAACGTCCGTCGCATCAGCACGAACCACACCGCCCCGATAAGGGTCAGGCTCAGGCATATCGCAAACACCCACGCGCCCGCGCCCGGCTCGAGCCATTCCAACGATTCATACACGCTCACACCGACGATCGGGGCCAGCAGCCCCCGGATGCCGGTGAGGGTGACATGCACGCCCATGTATTGCGAAGCCTTCTCGACGGGCGCGAAGTCGTGGTGTCCCAGGTTCCACGCCAGCACCCCGCCGCCGTACGCGATCCCCTTGAACGTTGCCGCCAGGAAGAGCAGCCAGGGCTGCATCGTCAGCGCCGCGATGAGCACGGTGGCGGTGGCGCCGACGAACGTCCAACTGTGAACCGCGCGGAACTGCAGGATATGCACACGGTCAAGGAGTCGTGACCACATCGGGATGCTCAACGGCATGAGCAGTAGTGGGATCGTGGTCATGATCGCCACGGACTTTGATTCATTGAACTGGAATCGATCCTTGAGCATGATGATCAACGGCGCGCCCACCATGAGGTTGCCGGCGCCGAAGACGAACATGCAGGTCATGTATCGCCGGAACTTGGCATCGGCCAGCAGCAATGCTCGCCATTGCAGCGGATTGAAGAGTGAGCCGCTCGATGCCCTTGCGTCCTGTTCGGCTCGGATCACGGCGCGGTGACCGCGCATCCGCATGCCGCTGTAGACCAGCACCCCAATCAGGCCGATGCCCGCCGCCACCGGATACATGATGCGGAAGGCGTCTGGGTTGAGGCTCATGGCCCATCCGATGGCGTACGCGGTCGCCGCCATCAGAATCGCCTGTACGGTGGCGAGCTTGCCGGCGAGGGTGGCTCGGGCGTGGCGCGGGTA
>JADFIM010000157.1 GCA_022566725.1 Planctomycetota bacterium | reverse complement strand
CCGCTGGTGTTTCTCAAGACCAGGCCGCTGCTTGGGCGCATCGGCCCGGCGGTGGCGATCGCGATCGTGCTCGCGGCGCCGCTGGCCGTTGTAGTCCGCGGAACACTGCTGGGCGAGTCGTGGCTCGGCGAGAAGAGCCTGCTGTTTCGCTGGCATTATCTCGTCGGCGCGTCCAGAATGATCTCGCAGCATCCGGGGGTCGGCGTCGGACCCGATGGATTCCAGGCAGCCTACGCCGCGGTTCGCCTGCCGCGCAGCCCCGAAGAGGTCACCAGCGCTCACAGCATGTTTGCGGATTGGCTCTCGACGCTCGGGCCCAGTGGAGCCGCGTTGATCGGGCTGGTGTTGATCCTCTTGTGGCGATCCGGTCGAAGCCTGGGCCGTGATGAGATCGATGAGCATTCGTCATCATCGCCCAACCCCAGAGCCCCGCTGTTGGCCGCAGCGGCGGTGGCGGTACTCGCGTTGCTGCCCGCGATTGCACAGGAGGCGCTGAGTCTCGACAGCATCACGATATCGCTTTCCCGTGGGGCTGGTGTCTTGGGCTATGTCGTTGCCGCCGCGGGATTGAGCGTCGTGCTCGCGCGAGCGCCGCGCTCCATCGTCAATTGGACGTTGACCGCGGCGGTGGTCGCGTTGGCGGTGCATGCCCAGATCGAGATGACCTTCTTCGATCCGGGTTCGGTCGTGTGGATGATGTGCGCGCTGGGCCTGGCCGGCGGCGCAGTCGGTCGTGGCAAGCTGTGGCTTGGCTTCATCGCAGGGCCGTTGGTTCTTGGCGGTGCGCTGTTCATCGGCCGAGCCGGGGCCTATCCGGCCTTTCTTCAACAGATTCTGACCAACAAGGCAGCATCGGCGTTGTATCCGCCTTCCGAAGATCGGCGGGGTCAGACCCAACAGCGAGCCGCTGCGGTTCAGTTGCTCACCGACGCCTATAAAATCTACCGGGCCAACGTCCTGCCGCTTCACGCCGCTGTCCGACAGGCGGTGATGGCTGCGGCGACAGCTCCGCGAGCGAAGCGGATTGAGTGGTTGCAGGAAGCGGCCGAATTGGCCAGACGGGCGGTCGCCGATCACGGCAAGCCGGGCTCTATTTCCCTGGCCGGCGAAGCGCATCGCCTCAAGGCCCTGCTCACGAATGACGCCGATGACTGGCAGGCGGCGATTCAGTATGCCCGGCGAATGACCGAGATCGATCCGCACGGGATCGGCGTCTGGCGCCGGCTGGGCGACGTGATGTGGGAAACCGGCGACCGCGAACGCGCCGCGGATGCCTACCGCAAAGCCCTGACCAACGACGCCAACTTCGAGCTTGATGAGCTCAAACAACTGCCCCAGCGCGAGCGGGAGACGCTGCTCGAGCGGATCGCGCAAGCTTCATTTGGTCCCGATGGAGTGGATGCCAACGATAACGAGTGAAGGTCGTTGGGGTAGACCGACTCAACGCGACCCTAGTCGGTGACGGCTAGCTCTGCTTTCGGTCGCAAGATGGCATAGGCGGGAAGACCGGGGATATTGAAGAGTTCGAGCAGATCGCTCGCGGGCGGCGATTCGGTATCTTGCGCCTGATACTTGATCTTCACATAGTCTTCGAGCCGAGCCACGACTTGCTCATCCTCGAAGGTTGTCTTGTCCATGGCAATGCAGTTCTTGCACCATGTCGCCCACATGTCGATGAAGACGAGCTTGTTCTCGGCCTTGGCCTGCGCCAAACCTTCGTGCGGTGACCCCGTCCAACCTGCTTCCTTGAGCCGGGCCTCGACGGCAGCTTGAACGACCCCGCTTTCGACATTCGTGCTGTCGTAAATCTCCCAGGCGGAGTAGCCGTAGTAAGCGGCGAACACCAGGATGAACACACCCATCGCTTGCTTGACGCGGACCATCCACGTGCCGGGCTTGGGCAGGAACGATAGACCGGCACCCGCAAACGGCCAGGGCAGCGCCATGCCCAGACCGAGGAAGAACGGCAGGGCCAGGTACATCGTCGTGCCTTTGGCGTATTGATCGGAGGAGTACACGATGACTTGAATCACGACCGGGGCGACGCAGGCTCCGGCCAAGAGTGCCGAAATCCCGCCCATCCCAAAGGCCAGTGCAAACGTGCCTCGTTTACCCTTGCCCGCAAGGTCCAGCTTGCCTTGTAGCTTCGAGAAATCGATGGCCAAGACATCCAACATGGCCAAGCCCAGCACCACGAACAGGATGGCGATGCCGACGTTGAACCAGATCGTGGAGTTGATCGCGCCGAAGGTTGCGGCCGTGAGGGTGACGACCAGCCCCAGCGTGCCGTAGACTGCGGCCATGGCCAGGCCGTACGTCCCGCCCAGGGCGAATCCGCGCGTTCGTGAGCCGGCCTGAGCGCCCGCGCCGATGATGGCGAGGTTGATGGGAATCAGGGGCAAAACACACGGCGTCAGGTTCAGCGCGATCCCGCCCAGGATCACAAGCAGTAAAATGACCAGCGGACCCTTGTCTTCAAACCATCCCACTTGGGCGGTCCCCGATTCGGCATCGTCAATGAACTGAATGAAGTCTTCGACGTTGAGATATCCGCCTGCGGTTCGAAGGATGTCAAAATCCTCCAGCTCGGCCATGATGTCGAGGTCGGCGTCGGGCGTCGTAGCGATCGGATCGGTAAGGGTCGGCGTGACAACCGGTCCGCGCTCTTTGGAAAAATCGATTCCGTCGAAGAGCGGGCTGACGACTTTTGCTACCTGCACCGTTGCCGGCACGACCTGCAGCTCGCTGGCCAAGTCCCGCGTCGTCGGTGCAAGGCAATACCGGTCATCGCAAGCCTGGTAGCCCAGCGAGATGTTGATCGGGTACACGCCGGGTTCCACGTCCCGGCCGACTTCAATGGCCACGCCGATCACGAACTCCTGCTCGAATCCCGGTTGGGGCTCTTGGAAACCCGGCACTTTGATCATGAGGGGATCGGGGTACACAACGTTTCGGACCGTAAACCCCTTCGGTGCCGATACGGTCAGAACGGTCGGGATCAAGAATTCGTCGAGCGGCTTGTCTGATTGAACGTGGAAGTTCCCATGAATGTTGACCTTTAGCGCCGCGTGGATGGTGGTTCCGGGGTGGGCGGCATCCGCCTCGAAGACCCACCGGGTATCAACCTGTGGGCCGCGGGGCTGCGCCGACGCCGGGGCCGTGGCAGCGGCGAGGATGATGGCAACCGCGCAGGAGGTTCTTTCAAACATGATCATGCCCGGCCGGCAGACCACCGGAGGCGATGGTCCGATGCGAGAGCCTCAAGTGGACCGCACGGCCGCTCCGATAAATTGTATGGCGAACACGCTGCGGGAGATCATCGGCCGCATGGGAGACGATCCTTTGTCCACTTCTACTTCTTGTCGAGACCAAACGCGGTCCAGGGATGAGATATTCCCGCCCAGGAGGCGACCCCAGCCATGACCGACGTGCTGGATCAGACAGATATCGACGCCTTGATGAGCGCGGTGGCTGAGGGGGAGGTCGAAGAGGCGACGCAAACGGGGCAGATCTTTTCTCGTCACCGCAGCGATCTCGAGAACGTCGAGATCAAGGACTACGATTTCAAGCGCCCCGAGCGAATCAGCAAGGACCAGATGCGGGCGCTGCACACCCTTCACGAGGCGTTTGCCCGCAACTTCAGCGCGTCACTCTCGGGGTTCTTGCGAACAATTGTAGAGGTCCGCGTCGCCAACGCCGACCAGCTGACCTACGCCGAGTTCATCGCCAGCCTGCCGAATCCCACCAGCTTTAATCTCATCGATGCCCCGGTGCTGGACGGGCAACTGTGCCTGGAGATCAGCCCGCTGATCATCTATCCAATCATCGACCGTCTGTTGGGCGGCTCCAACGAGGAGGTCTTCATCCCGAAGCGGCCGCTGACGATGATTGAGACCCGGTTGATCCAGAAGATTCTCAGCCGGGGGATGACGGCGTTGGGCGAGGCATGGGAGAGCGTGAAGAAGATCGAATTCACCCTGGCCGAGATGGAGTCGAACCCGCAGATCGTCCAAATCGTGCCGCCCAACGAAGTGGTGGTGGTGATCGGCTTTGAGCTGAAGCTCGGCAACCGGGCCGGGACCATGAGCCTGTGCATTCCGTTTACGGTGATCGAGCCGCTGATGGCAGACATCAGCTCCCGAAGCTGGTTTCAGGCCGGCCGGGGTGGCAGCGATGATCTATGGGGTAGGCTCATCGCCGATCGCATCGCGGACGCATCAGTAGAGGTTACTGCCACGCTGGCGGAGACCACCATCACCGTCTCTGATCTGCGGAACCTGGAGGCTGGGGACCTGATCATGACCGACAAACTCGCCACCTCGCCCGTGGCGGTCTACGTCGAGGCCGTGCCCAAGTTCCTGGGCAGCATCGGCCAGCACAGAGGCAATCGCGCGGTGAGAATCCAGCGCCCGATCAAGCCAAGCGACCGTATCTAGCAGACCTCTTCGCACCTTTCGGGGAGACTCCCGGTGGGTCCTGTGCCCATCGACACAGCCTGTGTGAGCCAGCCGCGAGCCGGGCGATTCCTGGACATGTGCCCGTGTACGACGCCGTCCATTTGACCGGCGCGGCACTTCCCAGCGCCTGTTGAACTGGGCAAGCTCTGTTGACTTGGCCGGTGAGTTGACGATACTCTTAGTGGGTTGCTGGCCGATTTGGGCAGCAGCGATGATGTTTGGGAGCACTCCCGGAATGCCGGTGGCTGTTGATCGAATGAGTGGTCATGGTCGCTAACTGCGTCCATCCCGAGCGCTGGGCCACAGTGGCCCGCGTGCTGCCGAGCGGTGCCGACCCGCAAGGGGTTCCCGCGAGCGAGAGGTGGCAGCCGTGATCTGACCCAGCGCGACAGGGCAGCCGTTCGGGCGACCACCGCGGGTCACGGGATGTCTCCAATGAGGCGCTCGTGGCCTTGTCGTTTTGGAGAAGAACGCACTAGGCAATCGGGAAGAGGCAATGCAGACGACGTGAGCACTGACCCATGGCCGATGAAACCGATGCCAGACAACCAAACAACTCAACAACTCAACAACTCAACAACTCAAACTTGGAATTTGAGAACACATGAATCCCGAAACCCTTCGCATCCTTGACTCGATCGCTCGAGATCGCAACATCGATCGCGACCTGCTCATTGAGGATCTCGAGCAGGCGATGGTCAGCGCCGCCCGCAAGCACTTCAACTCGCTCGACGCAGAGGAGTTCGGCTGTCATATCGATCGGACGTCCGGCGAGATCACCATCTGGCGCAATCTCGAAGACAGTGGCCGTGAGGTCATCTCTTTGGAAAGCCTCGGCCGTATTCCCGCCCAGACCGCCAAGCAGGTGATGATCCAGAAGTTCCGAGAGGACGAGCGCGATAGTCTGCTGGAGGAGTTCTCCAAGCGTCAGGGTGAGATCGTCACCGGCACCGCCCACCGCTATGAGGGCGGGGCTCTGGTGGTGCAAGTCGATCGGGCGGAAGGCTTCATGCCTCGCTCGGAACAGATTCCGGGCGAACAGTTTCATCCAGGCGATCGCGTTCGCTGTCTGATCCTCGACGTCCGCGACGTGGGCCACCAGGTCAAGATTGTCCTGTCGCGAGCCCATCCCGACCTCATTCGCCGCCTGTTCGACGCCGAGGTCCCCGAGGTCGCCGAGCGGGTGATTGAGATCAAGGCCATGGCCCGTGAACCGGGCTTTCGCACGAAAGTCGCCGTCACTTCCATCGACAGCAAGGTTGATCCGGTCGGCGCCTGCGTCGGGGTGCGAGGCAGCCGGATACGCAACATCGTCGATGAGCTGGGCGGCGAGAAAATCGACATCGTCCGTTGGAACGAATCCAGCCAGATTCTCATTGGCAACGCACTCAAACCCGCCGAGGTCGACGAGGTCAGCCTCTGCTTCGAGCTTGGGCGGGCCACCATCATTGTTCGCGAAGATCAATTGTCGCTGGCGATCGGACGGCGCGGGCAGAACGTGCGTCTCGCCGCGCGGCTCACCGGGTGGGACATCGACATTCTCACCCCCGCCGAGTTCGCCAAGAGCCTGGAGATTCTCGAACAGACGGTCAAGCCCATTGAGGGTGTGACCGAGGCGATGCTCGACCGAATGGGGGCCATGGGCATGATTAGCGTGTTCGACATCGAGGAGGTCGGGGCCCCTGTGATTCAGGAGGAACTCGACATGTCGGCCGAGCTGGCCGAGAAGGTCGTCGAGATCTGTGCCGCCCAGGCGATCATCGTTGCCGAGCAGCAGCAGAAGGAGAAGGAGGAAGCCGAGCGTCGCAAGGCCGAGGAAGAGGCCGCTGCCGCAGCTGTGCTCGGGGAAGCCGGGAGCGCGTTGCCCGGCCTCGGCACCGAGATCGACCAGCAGGCGGAATCTGTGGCCGCGTCCATTCTCGGCGAAACCGTCCCCGCGCCGGCCACCGAGGACGCCTCGCCGCTGTCGGCCGAAACGCCCGCTGACGCTGAAGGCGCATCGCCCGCCGAACCGGCCGAGCCGCCCCCGGCCGAGCAGCCCCAGCAGGTGAACCCCGACGCGCCGGCGTCACCGTCCCCGGATGAACAGGAGCGTGTCGCACCCTCTTCATCGGATAGTCGAGGCTCCGCGTAACTACGAGAGCCGTGGAGATCGTCGTGGCAAAGAAGGCAACCTCAATTCGAATCTTCCAACTGGCCAAGGAACTTGGTGTCACCTCCAAGGACCTCGTCGCGAAATGCCAGGCCGAGGAAATCCCCAATATCACCAACCACATGTCCACGGTTTCTATGGGATTGTCGGCGACGGTCCGCGAGTGGTTTGGAGAAGGGCATTCAGCCGCGACCACCGCGGTGGAGACCGCTGCGCCGGTGGATGTGGCCAAGGCTCGCGCCAAGGCCAAGAAGAAGGTTCCCAAGAAGGTCACCAAAGAGGCCGCCGACATTGCCGTGCCC
>JADFIM010000156.1 GCA_022566725.1 Planctomycetota bacterium | reverse complement strand
TGGTCTCGTTGTCGCAATAGTCCATGATCGGCAGGAACTGGGGATAGGCCATGCCGACGAGGTAGATGTCACCCGATTGCTTGAGGCTGGGGTTGTCGAAGAACTCTTCGGGCAGTCCGCCCAGCTCCCCGCGCGTCAGGGGCACAACCGTTTCATCCTCACGAATGTTCTTCTCGAACTCGATGCTGAGCCGTGTGATCTCCTTCTCGACCTCGGTGAGCTGGCGGCGGTCTTGCGCCGACAGGTTCATTCCCGCCCGGCGGAAGTCGCGCATCGTGAATTTGAGCAGCCGTTTCTGCTCGGGGCTGAGGTTCGGGTTCGTCTCGGCGTAGGCTTTGACCGCTCCGTAGAGGTCCTCGCGCTTCAGAAGCTCAATCAACCAGTTCCGGAAGTCCTCTTCAGCCTTTTCACCGGCTAGGCGCTCGTCGGGGTCCGTGGACACGTAGGCCAAGAACATCGTCATGTTCGTGTCCAGCTCCAACTGGGCGATGAGGTCGTCGATGGCCTCGACCGTGTTGCCGAAGCTCCGTTGCTCGTTGGCGACGGACACGATCCGTTCGACGGCCAGATCTGCCCGGGTGAGCGCGTCGGCGACGGGCGAATCCGGATCAACCGCCGCCCCGGCCGACAAAGACCACGCCACCACCGATGCGGCAAACCAATACAGCGTGGACCGCTTCTGGGGAGTATGGGATGCCCGGCGTGGCCGCCGGGGTTTCACGTGGTCTTGCACGGTCAATCCTTTCCGCCGATCAACAGGAATGTGAGAGGGACACGCGATCGTCCCACGCGCCTGGTGTTACACAACGGCCACCGCCCTGCGTTTGGGATCGAGCGCCTCGCGGAGCGCTTCGCCGACAAAATTGAGCGCCAAGAGGGTAGTGGCAATGAATAGGCTCGGCCACACCAGCAGCCACCAGCGAACGCGAACGGTGTTCAGCTCGCTCAATCCGTCGGCGGCGAGGTTTCCCCAGCTGGGCAGCGGCTCTCTCACCCCAATGCCGAGAAAGCTCAGGAATGATTCGGAGAGGATGGCCGCGGGCACAGTGAGCGTCGCATAGACGATGATCGGCCCCAGCAGGTTCGGCAGCAGATGCCGGGCGAACTGACGCCCAAGAGGCACCCCAACCGCCCGTGCCGCTTCCATGAACGGCTGCTGCTTGAGGGTGAGGACCTGCCCGCGGATAACCCTGGCCAGAGTCAGCCAGCTCACGCCGCCGATCGCCACCAGCAGGGTGAGGACATTGACCCCCTGCCGCATGCCGGGGCTCAAATCCTGTCCCCAGCGTTCGATGAGGCCGTCCACCGCCACCGCCAGCAGCACCACCAGCAGGATGTAGGGCAGGCCGTAGACCACGTCGACGATCCGCATCATCGCCCCGTCAATTCGGCCGCCGAGGTAGCCCGCCAGTGCTCCGTAGGCCGTGCCGATGACGACGGCGATGCAGGCTGCGGCCAGCCCGATGCCCAGACTGATCCCGCCCCCGGCGAGGCATCGAGTCAGCAGGTCACGACCGAGCCGGTCAGAGCCAAGGAGATGTCTCGGCGGCCGGGGGCTTGATTCGGCCCGCTGCCGTTCATCGGGTGCATGGCGGCTCCAGAACGGCGGCAAGAGGGCTTGGTCGAGGTTCGTGGCCTCGTAGCGGCGCGATACAGTGCCCGCTGCCAGACTTCGCCCCGAGTCGGCTGCACGACCTTTGCCCAGGGTGTAGGGCAGCGTCGCCAGACATCCCAGCACCATTACCACCAACACCACACCGCCTAGCCAGCCCATGCTGCGGCTGGACCTGGGCCCTCGACCAAGGCTACGCATTGCCATCAACCGGCCATCGTACCGTAGCCGAGTCGGTCAATCATCTGATCCCATAGCCCCCGGCTTCGCCGGGGGGCAAGCGCGATGTTCGCCGGTTGATACTCAACCCCCGGGTCGGGCTTGTGACGCGCGAGCGGGATACACGTACCTACCCGGTGCTCGATTCCGAAGCCGCGGGCAGCAGAGGCTCAGCTTCCTCGATCAGCGCTCGCATTCGCCGCTCCACGGCCTCCTCGAAGTTCGCCGCATCGTAGTCAAGCTGCTCCTGGAGCGACGTCAAATTCTCCTTGAGGCGCAGCAGATACATGCCGCGCGAAGCAATGGAGGCAGCGACCTGCTGCCGCACCAGGCCCCGCACGTGAGCTTCAATGGTCTCGGCCGCTTCACTTGATGTCTGGCGCGCTCCAGCCAACTGCTCGAGGACGCTGTCGATCTGAGCATCCAGGCGCAGCTCTATCACCTTGAGCTCGTACAGCTGTGGATCGCGCTCTTTGAGCCGGGCTAGGCCCACCAGGTGCCGGGCATTGCCAATAGCGCGCTCGAAGGCCGGACCGGGGCTCCTTTGGCGAATGGCCTCCAATCGATTGGCCAACTCCGGCTCGACATCGCGGGCCACTTCCAGACATAGTTCGACCAGCTTCGGGGTCAACGGGCGGCCCGGCCGACGGCGTCGCCGGTCTGGATCACCAACGGCGGAGCCCCTCGCTGGTTTCGATGCGCCGATCTTCTTCTCGTGAGCCTCCCGCGGCTCAGCCTCAGCCAACGCGCCGTCGAGCAGCCGAAGCTCATCGGCCGGCAAGTTCGCTGTCGCCTGGGCAAGTGACACCGCAGGCTCATCGCCGGCTTGGGCCAACGATCCAGCCACGAAGGCCGCTGCGAGCACCAGCGTGCTTCCGATCGTGGCCACGCGGACAACCCGGTTCATGCTGCCGGCCATTTCCGCTCCATTACATATCCAAGTCAGCGACAAGCATCGTCAGGTCATGTCCGAGGTCGTCAAACGTCATGTCCCTGGTCAGAAGCAGATGCTCCACCTCGCCCAGCGGCTGCACGTCGGAATCCAGCAGCAGCCGGTACAGCCCGTTGCGTGTGTCCCGGGCGTCGCCCATCAGGACCAGCTCCATCTCCGGCGACAGCAGCATCATCGGCCCGGCAGGTCTGCGGAGGCTTTGTGTAGCCACGATGAAGGCCAGCCCAATCGACGCCGCCATGGCCAGGCGGCTCCACAGAGACACCCTACCGATCACCGGCTCCGGATGAGAAGGTCGCCGCCAAACCCGTCGCGGGCTCGGCAGCCCAGCCACCGAGGCTTCGAATACCCGCTGGATCAAACCTGGGGGCACTCGGAGCCGACCGGCCTGCCGCGCAAGCCTCGCATCAAGGGACCGAAGCTCGGGCGGCCCGGCATAGGCGGCCTCGTGCCCGGGGCCTGAGGGGTGATGGTCTGCGGAAGTCGCCATGACGTAGAACCAAACGAATCAGGTGCAGCTTCATTGCTGCGGATCAGCTGTGGCGGTCAGGAATGCCGCTGGTCTCCGACCAGCAGCTGCCGGAGCTTCTTCAGCGCCCGATGTTGCCGGGCCAGGACCGTCCCCAAGGGTTCCCCAAGGACTTGGGCGATCTGAGCAAAGCTCAGGCCGGCGAAGTGCCGCAGATGAACGACTCGCCGATCGGCATCCGATAACCGTGCAAGGGCCGCTCGCAGTGCTTGTGCCTCCTCGGGGTCGGGGTTGTCAGCAACATTCGCAGCGCCGGCGAGACCCATGAGCGTCTCGCTATCCACAGGGTTGGCCTGCCGCTTGCGCCGACGCATCTCGTCACGCAGGCGGTTCATGGCAATGCGGAACAGCCAGGATTCGAACCGGCCCAGCTCGGCATACCGGCCGATCTTCGCCACGATGGTGCAGAATGTCGATTGGGTGATTTCCTCGGCGAGGTCCGTGTTGCCGCATTGAGCACGTATCAGCCCGTACACCCGCGGGGTGTACGTCTCCACAAGCTGGCGCCAGGCTGACTCATCGCCAACAGCCGCCCGTTGCAGGGTCGCTTCGAGCGTCTCGTTGGACTTTGAGGGAGCCATGAAGGTAAGCAGGGGTCAGGAGTCAGGGGTTAAGGCAGAAGACGGCTGGGTGTGACAGCCGTCCGCCGACGGCGGACATATCCGCGAGGTGTTACCACCGGCAGCGTCTTTTGTTCCGCCCGTATTCAAGCGGCTCAATAAGACCGCGACATCTTACGTCCGCCCTCGGCCGGTGGAGCCGGCCGCCATTACAATCGACGGACCGTGTTTGAGGCTCTCGACCAGTTCGTGGAGCGTCCCTTCGCCGCAGCGGTCACCCTTGGTGTGGGCATCGCCCTGCTGCTGCTGGGCGGACATTGGCTGGTCAGCGGAACGGTCACGATCGCCCGGCGCTTGGGCGTATCAACGTTGGTCGTTGGTTTGACCGTGGTGGCGCTGGGCACCAGTTCTCCTGAGCTTTTCTTCAATGTCATCGCGGCGCGAAACGGCCATCCTGATCTCAGCTTCGGCAACATCGTCGGGTCCAACATCGCCAACATCGGACTGATCCTGGGGTTGACCGCGCTGGTGGCGCCGCTGGCTGTTCACGGGCGGATAGTCAGCAAGGAGCTGCCGTGGCTGATCGTTGTCTCCGTGGCGATGATCGGGCTGGCCCTGCTGCCGCCGAGCGCGAACGGCAGCGGCTTCGGGCGATTCGACGGCGTGCTGATGCTCATCGGGTTCGCCGTCTTCATGGTCAGTTGGTACCGCATGGGCAGGCGGGATGCGGCGGACCCACTTGTTCGCGAGCTTTCCGTGGAGGCCGAGGCGGAGACCCGTGCCTCGATCATCGGCGCATCCGTGTTGTGTCTGGTGGGGCTGAGCGGTCTGGTTGCCGGGGGAAAGCTCAGCGAAACAAGCGCGGTCGCCATCGCGCGAACGCTGGGGCTCAGCGAAGCGCTGATCGGCCTGACCATCGTCGCCGTCGCCACCAGCCTGCCGGAGCTCGCGACGTGCATCGTCGCTTGCCGAAGGGGTCACCACGATCTGGCCGTCGGCAACGTGGTCGGCTCCAACCTGTTCAACCTGCTGCTCGTGCTGGGTACTACGGCGATCGTGCACCCCGTCGGGGTCCCGGCAAGCCACGGCTGGCAGGATCTCGCAATGATGCTCTTCATCGCGCTGCTGCTGTTGCCGATGGCGGTGACTCACCGCAACAAGATCACCCGCGCCGAAGGTGCGGTGCTGCTGGCCCTGTACCTGGGATACATGGCATGGATCGTCGCCCGCGAGAAGCCGTGGTAGACGGCGGCGCAGGCGTTTCCGCCATAGGCGGATCCGCTGTGGCGGACTCAAATCGGCAACTCGGCCCCGACCTCCACAGGTGCTGCAGGCCCGATTCCACCGGTATACTCACCCGCACCAACAGCGGGCGAATAATCCTTGAACCGGGTGGACTGCTCGATCCATGAGAGCTTTATGGCGCCCGTTGGGCCGTTGCGCTGCTTGGCGATAATCAGATCGGCGGTGCAGGTGGGCTCGTAGTCCTCTTCGCCCAGGTGGTAGTAGTCCTCACGATGCAGCAGGGCGACGACGTCGGCGTCCTGTTCGAGCGACCCCGACTCGCGTAGATCACTGAGACGCGGCCGGTGCCCTTCCCGCTGCTCCGGCGCGCGGTTGAGCTGGCTCATGCAGATCACGGGCAGATTCAGCTCACGGGCCAGCGCTTTGAGGCCACGGCTGATCTCGCTGACCTCCACTTGGCGCGATTCGACCCGGGCGCCGACGGTGATCAGTTGAATGTAATCGATGAAGATCGCCTTGACGGCGTACTTGGCGACCATTCGCCGGGCCCGGGCCCGGATCTGCAGCAGCGTCGAGGCAGCCATGTCGTCCACGTAGATCGGGGCATCTTGCAGATCACCGCAGGCGGCAAACAGGCGGCTATAGTGCTCTTTGCCCAGCATCATGCGCCGTAGCCGGTGGAGCTCCAAACCGGATCGTGAAGCGAGCAACCGCTCGACAAGATGGTGCTTGCTCATCTCCAGGCTGAAGATACCCACGCCGTCGCCGCGCATTGCCATGTTTTCCGCAATGTTGAGCGCCAGGGCAGTCTTTCCCATGGATGGCCGGCCTGCAATGATGATGAAGTCGCCCTGCTGAAATCCACCGGTGAGCTCGTCAAGCTCGGCGAACCCGCTGAGCACGCCGCTGACTTGTCTTCCGTCGCTGGCTTGCAGCCTGGCCACGACTTCCTGGACAAGGCGCCCCAGCGTCTCCACCTCGCTGTGTTCGTAGCGCTCGGCGATCGAGAAGATGCGGTGCTCGGCTTGATCGAGAATCGTCGCCGCATCATCGCGGCTGTGAAAGGCCTCGTGAAGAATCTCACCGGCCTGCTCAATGAGCCGGCGGACCATGGCCTTTTCGCGGACCAGCCGGGCGTAGTGGCCGGCGTTGGCGGCGCTGGGCACACAACTGGCCAGCTCCACCAGGTAATCCTGCCCGCCAACGGCGTCCAGGACATCGCGATCCACCAGCACCTGGTTCAGCTGCACGACATCGAGGGACGCGTGGGCGTCGTACAGCTCGACCATGGCGTCGTAGATGGCGCCGTTGGCCGGTTTGTAGAAGTCCTCGCCGTCTCTGATGATCAGCGTGATGTCGCCCAGCTCGCGCGGCTCGAGCAGTATCGAGCCCAGAAGGCACATTTCGGCTTCGATTGCGTGCGGGGGGAGCTTCTCGAACAGCCGGGCGATGCGCTGCGGGTTGCCGCCCGGCGTGCGGCCGGCGGTCATTGGAGACCTGAGCGTGTCTTGCGTGGTGGGAGTTGTGCTCATCCGTGAGCCAGTCAGCCTCTCCGCCCGCCCCGGGTGCGGCGAACAAGCGGCAGTTGATCCACAACGACGCCCTATCCAGCGCCGCAAAGATAATCAGGAGGCCTGCGCGTCGCTGGTCACAGAAACTCGTTGCTTGGGCTTGCTTGAAGTTGACGCGCCGGCCCGTCTGGCCCCCTCCAGCCGGGCATCTCCCTCCAGGGCAATCTTCATCAGCCGGCCAACTTTGAACTTCACCGTTTTCTTCGCCGGCACAGGCACGCGTTCCAGTGTCTTGGGGCTCCTAGCC
>JADFIM010000155.1 GCA_022566725.1 Planctomycetota bacterium | reverse complement strand
CGACGCAAACACAAACAAGCATTGATTCCATCGGCCGCGGTCGGGCGGTGGAATCAATGCTTGTTTGTGTTTGCGTCGTGGTCATCCGTGCTCTTGTTTAGCCGCGGCCGCCAGGCCGCGCGTGGCGTTGTCGCATGGCGCTGCTCTAGGTGCGGCGGCTAAATTTCAACTTCGGG
The DNA here is from genome assembly GCA_022566725.1 of Planctomycetota bacterium. GTDB lineage: Bacteria > Planctomycetota > Phycisphaerae > Phycisphaerales > SM1A02 > JADFFQ01. Next base: position 6,793 of record JADFIM010000155.1, on the reverse strand, counting down.
TCGATCGAATCGCGAAGCGCGTCGCCGATGAGGTTCAATGCAAACACCGTGAGGAAGATCATGATGCCGGGAAGAATGGCCAGCCACCAGTAGAACACGCCGCTGGCCGGATCGACGGCTCCGGAGAGCATCTGGCCCCAGCTCGAGCCGGGCGGCTTGATGCCCAAGCCGAGAAAGCTCAAGCCGGTCTCGATGAAGATCGCCGCCGCCACGGCGAAGCTCGCCTCGACCAGCACCGGCGTGACCCCGTTTGGCAGCATGTGCTTGAAAAGAATCGACCGCACCGGCAACCCGCATGCCCGGGCAGATTGCACGAACTCCTGATCCCGCAGACGCATGAACTCGGCTCGAATGAACCGGGCTGGGTTCATCCACGAAAGGGCTCCGATCACTGCCATCATCGCATAGAGCATGTATTGATTCCACTGCGGGGGGATGAAGGCGATCACGGTGAGCAGCAGGAACAGACGCGGGATGGCCATGAATATCTCGATGATCCGCATACCGAGGATGTCCACCCATCCGCCGAAGTAGCCCATCGCCGCCCCGAAGGTGATGCCGATGAGCACGGCAATCCCGGTCGAGACGAAGCCTATGGACAGGGCCACGCGGGTGGCATGGATGAGCCGGGCCGCGACATCCGAGCCGAAATCGTCTGTGCCCAGCAGATGGATCGACCGTTTGGCGGTCATGTCCAAGAGTTCGACTCGCCGGCCGTCGTGGCTGATCCCCGCCCGGATCGCGCCTCCACTGGTCCGCTCGATCGTTTCCAGCACATCGCCGATCGTCGCGGCGCCATATAGCGACACGGAAAACCGTTGCACGCTGCGCGTCACGATGGTGAAGTCCGCCATAAGTTGGTCGCGATTGCGTACTCCTTGACCATGACGAAGAGCCCGCAGCGGTGTGTCCATGGTCAGCGAGCCGCCCGCCTCCACGGCAAGATCACCATCTCGCCGCGAGTCGGTGAGCCCCAAGTCCTGGGCCGCACTCGAGCCGCCCCAAGGCACAACACGCAGGTACGGGCCGCCTGGACGCTGGTTACGCAAGTAAACCTGCGGCTTTGTGTGGTCGTGCGGGACCGGAGCAAACAGCGCGAACACGCCGTGGTCTTGCGCCCCGATGGAGTAGTCGGTCGTGTCAAGCTGCGGCTTGCCCAGTGTCCCGACGAGACCCGAGGCGGTGAGCAACAACATCGCCCCAACGAACAGGCGCGCGGTCGCGCCGCCGGCGCTGGGCTTGCCCGACTCGTCATTGCGGTCGGTGTTCAGGGCCGCAACGGCGTGAGCGATGATCAGGAGCCCCGCCGAGCTGGTCATGACCACTGCGGTCCACCACATGGCGCTTTGACCCGCTGCACGGCCGAGCTCCCCGACAATCGCCGCGAGCACGGCGCCAGCGGCAGCCGGCGCTAGCACGATGGTGATGCCGATCAGCCGAGCAACAAATCCTCGACGCGCCGCCCCGCGACCCAGCACGATCGCCCCGATCAATTGCACCGGACCGATGAGAAGTATCCAGTCCCAGACACCCAGGAAGCGGAACAGGGGAAAGCGGATTCCCTGCTCGTCGATCAAGATGTACGGCCGGTGGTTCGCAAGCAACGGGGCGAAGACAGCCAGGAAGGCCATGAACCCCAACACCCACAGGGCCGCGAAGGCGGGACGGTTCTTCTTGAAATCGTCCCAGACGATCCGCCAATACAATCGCGAATCACCGTCAAACCGCGGCACCGGCAGATCGGGCATGAGCTGCTGGCGCTCCTGGGCGGTGATGCCTTGCGTTTCCATGGCAGATGACCTGGCGGAGAACTTCGACATCAACGAACCTGCAAGCGTTACTTGTGAGCGATCCGCGGATCGGCGATGGCGTAGGCGATGTCGGCCAGCAGCAGACCTGTGAGGTTGAGGACGCCCGCGACCAGGGCCAGAGCCTGCACCACGTCGTAGTCGCGGTTCTGCACGGCCCGGAAGAAGAACAGCCCCATCCCCTCGATATTGAAAATCACCTCAATGATGACCGAGCCGGCGATGAGGAACGGCCCGATGGTGGCCAAGATCGTGATCAGCGGCAGCAGGCTGTTGCGAAAGACGTGATGAAGCATGATGTCGGTGGAACGCAGCCCCTTTGCCTTGGCGGTGCGGACATAGTCCATGGTGATGTTGTCGAGCATGGCCGCCCGCATCTGCTTGGCGAGATACGCAATCCCGGTGTACACAATGCACCCCACCGGCAGAACCAGGTGCCACAGCCGATCAGCCAACCAGCGGAAGAACGGCCAGGCCTCCGAATCCACGCTGGACAGCCCGTTGTTTGGGAACCACGCGACGCCCTGTCCTCCGACGGCCGTGTAGCCGATCAGCAAGGTGGCCGACAACACAATGGGGATCGACCAGAGCCCCAGCAGCAACAGGTTGGCGCCCATATCAAATCCCCGGCCACGCCTGCTCGCCATCACCATTCCACATGGGATCGCGATCGCAAACGCCAGTGGGAACGCGATGAAGCTGATCATCAGGGTGATGGGCAGGCGGCGCTTGAGTTCGGCCATCACCGTCGTGTGGCTGGTCTGCGATTCGCCCAGCGTCAGCTCGAATAACTGAATGTCATGTCGGTAGCGTCGGACCGCCCGTTGGGGGATCTCCTGATCCACCCGAACAAGTTGGCCGGATAACAACGCGTGCCGGAGCTCACGCCCATCCTGCTCTTCTTCCACAGGAACCCCCCCGGCGTGATCGTCCAGCCGCCTGGACAACTGCTCATCGGACTGCTTGAGGATGCGAACCTTGGGCGATGCGGTTGGGCGGAGGCCGACCAGCCGCAGCCAGCGGTTGTCCTTGCCTCGCACCAGCAGCACCGGCAACCGCTCAATGGGCGGGGAGTTCGATATGCCGTGCGGGTATTGCGGCGCGTTTCGACGCAACGTGTACACCGGGCGCGGCGCCGGCTCATCGGTCCAGGCGGCGGCCTGTGCATCAACAACAATCATCCCACGCCACCATCGCAGGTATTGCCTCCACAACGGCAGGTCGAGCCCGTAGCGCTTCTCGTACCACTCGCGGATCGCCGTCTGCGCCTCCGCGCTCATCTGGGTGGCTTCGTGTTGGGTGGCGCCCGGTCGCCCCGGCGCCAGACGCGCGATCAGGAACACCATCACCGTCATCCCCAGCAGCGTGGGGATCATCAACACCAGGCGCCGGATGATGTAGGCGGTCATCGCGAGGTCCGCACGCAAGCCCAGAACATGTCCGATGGAGACACTGAGAACGCCAAGAGGTTACAAAGAGATCCGTCTTGAAGGCGGATGTCATCCGCCAGAGTTGCTACATGAGGCGCCCTTCGGCCGGCACATTCACCGCAGAGTCGCAGAGAACGCAGAGGAAAGCGAAGAGTAAGGTGCGCTGCAGAGGTCGATCCCAGGGAGTGAACATTCCAGACTGCCGTGCCTGGCCATGAGCGTTGGCGTTCATCGGCATCGCCTTTCCAACTCTCTGCGGCTTAGCGGTGATGAAAAATGCAGGTTAGGCTTTGGTCGCCCGCAGGACCTCGGAGACGGTCGTAGCGCCGCAGCGGACCTTCTCGAACCCGGCATCGTGAAGCAGTGTCAGCTCGCTCGCCTCGATCGCGGCGCGCGCGATCCGCCCGGCGTTGGCGTGAGCCATGACCAGCTCCCGCGTGTGCTCGCTTATCACAAGAAGCTCGTAGATGCCGATGCGCCCCCGGTACCCGGTGTTGCGACACTCCCTGCACCCGCGGCCTTGATACAACTGCGTCTGACCGTCGAGCGTGAATTGCGGCGGCAGCTCGCTGGGCCCCGGCGTGTACGGCGTCTTGCACACCGTGCAGATTCGCCGCACCAATCGCTGAGCGAGCACACCCTGCAACGAGCTGGCTACCAGGAACGGCTCCACGCCCATATCCAGCAGGCGCGTGAGCGCTCCCGTGGCATCGTTGGTGTGCAGCGTGGAGAGCACCAGATGCCCGGTCAGCGACGCTTGCACCGCGGCCTCGGCCGTCTCCAGGTCCCGGATCTCGCCGATCATGAGGATGTCGGGGTCGTGGCGAAGCAGCGCCCGCAGCCCCGCGGCAAACGTCAGCCCCACCTGCGGCTGAACCTGGATTTGATTCACGCCGTCCACGTGATATTCCACCGGATCCTCAATCGTGATCGCTTTGACCTCGTCGCTGACGATTCGGGCCAGCGTCGCGTAGAGCGTGGTTGATTTGCCCGAGCCGGTCGGGCCGGTGACGAGCAGAATGCCGTGCGGGTGGCTGATCAGCTCATCCCACCGCTGAAGATTCGCCTCGGCCATGCCGAGCTCTTTTAGCTCGAACATCTTCGCGCTCTTGTTGAGGATGCGCAGCACCACACCCTCGCCGAAGAGCATCGGAATCACCGACACCCGCAGGTCGTATTCCCGGCCTTTGTGCCGAAGACTGATCCGCCCATCCTGGGGCATGCGCTTTTCGGCAATGTTGAGGTTGGCCATGATCTTGATGCGGCTGATGATCGCGTTGCGGAAGCGATTGACGGTCGGCGGGACGCCGGCGTGGCCGAGCAGCCCGTCGATGCGGTAGCGGATCATCAGCGTGTCTTCATAGGGCTCGATGTGGACGTCCGTGGCCCGCTCGCGGATCGCCTCGACGAGCAGATCGTTGACGAGCTTGATGACGCTGGCTTCCTGCGCCTGTTCGATCTCGTCGGTGTCGGTGGCGGCGAACTCCGATTCCGGCGCTTCGCCTTGCCCGGCCAGCTCATCAAGCGTGTCGCCGGCCACGCCGTAGTGGGTGCGAATGAATTTCCGAATGTCCCGCTCGTCGGCCAGCACCAATTCGATCGACATGCCCGTCAGCAGCCGAAGCTCATCGAACGCGGTCAGCTCGAAGGGATCACACGTGGCCACCCGCAGCGTGCCGTTGCTGCGCCCGATCGGGACGCACCGCTGCTTGAACACAAGCTTGGCCGGAAGCGTTTGTAAGACCTCTTCGTCTACCTCGATTGTGTTGAGGTCCACGATCGGCAGCGCGAACTGCTGCCCGATCGCCTCCAACACATCGGTGCTGCTGACGAACCCCAGCCGAACCAGCGCGTGATCGAGCCGCTCGCCGGTGCGGTTCTGCTCGGCGATCGCTCCCTTGAGTTGCTCTTCGCTGATCAGCCCCCGTTCGTGAAGGACGCTTCCGATGCCCATGACATCCTGATTGTACCGGCGGCTGTCGTCGTGGATTCGGTCAGTGGCGATGGTTGTCATGGCCGGTTTCTATCGGCCGCCGCGGTAATGATTCCACAACAGTACGTCCGCCAATGGCCTCGCCCGGAAGGGCGAGGGATGGGGCGAAGCCGCGCGCCTGCTGCCGCCGAACCACTCCCTGCGTACACTCAGCGCATGACCGCAAGCGACCTGGATTGGGTCTTTTGGTCTCTCGGCGGGCTGCTGGGAGTCATTGGTATCTCGCTTGCGGCTTGGGCCCTCCTCTGGGATCGCGCGCGGGGCCGGCGGCGCTGCGCGAAATGCTGGTACAACATGAGCGGCTCACCCGGCCGGGTGTGCAGCGAATGCGGATACCGCGCCAAGCGCGAGAAGAAGTTGTTCAAGACCCGCCGCCATTGGCGCTGGGTCTTTGTGGGCATCCTGGTCCTGGCTGTGGGATATGGTGCGTCTGTCACGCCGCGCGTAAAGCGTAGTTGGGTCGGCTGGCCTGGAGCTGTGCCGACCGTGGTCCTTATCGCCATGTTCCCTTGGCTCAAGCCTAATGGAGTTCTTTCATATGAGCTGAGCACACGTGCCATCCGAGATGAGATGTGGGGGTGGCAACTTTCTTGGCTGGTGGGCCGCTATGCTGGGATCATTGAGGGAAACCAAGACGCAGCAACACGCACCGGTGCCGTCCAAATGCTTGCGTTGATTGGCCCGGAGGCCCATGCCAGCCTCCCCGCTCTGCTCCGGGGAGTCAATGACAGCAGTGCCGACGTACGTGGTGCCGTCGCTGGCGCGATTGGGAGGATACGCGCTGATAGTCAATCGAGCGTGCCACGATTGATCGTGCTCCTGCGGGACAACGATGCGAACGTGCGAACGATGGCGGCGGACGGTCTTTGGCTGTTCGGCGCTGAAGCCGAGGCTGGGATCCCGGCGCTGATGAACGCCCTGACAGATGAATCCGAGCAGGTCCGCCTAGCGAGCGCCGTTGCGCTAAGTCGTATTGCACCCGATCCGCAGGTGGCAATGCCGCTCCTCATTCGGACGCTACAGAGTCGGAATCGCCACTTGCGGATCCGGGCTATCGTTGCGCTGGTTAAGCTTGGACCTCATATTGACGGCGTGTTGCCTGCGCTCGTATCGGCGCTCGGCGATGCCGATTCTAGGATCCGCGTGATGGTCATTGGGTCGCTGGCCAAAATGGGCGCTGACGCGTCACCGGCCGTCCCTGCGTTGATCGAGATAGTGCAGGATGAAGACGCAGATTGGCGAGACTGGGCTGCCTATGCACTGGGAGCAATCGGACCAGAGGCAGAGGCAGCGATCCCGGCGTTGAAAGAGCTGCTTGACGACGAGGACGAGTACAGGCGCGAGGTGGTGACGGGAGCATTGGAGAAGATTCGACGGGTGAGTGATGATTGAAGGCAGACAGGTACGCCCGCCCTAGGCAGACTGCGCCCGGAACAGCGCCAGGCTCAGGGTGTGGCCGTGGAGGAATGACCGGTCGCCGATGGGGCCGATCTCGCCGGCGGCGAAGAACCCGGCCAGGGGCACCTCGCCCAGCCGATCGCGGATCGTCTGCACGTCGTGGT
>JADFIM010000154.1 GCA_022566725.1 Planctomycetota bacterium | reverse complement strand
CGTGCCCCTTCACGCGTCCACTTTGGCTACGGTTCTCGCGTTCCTCCCTCTGGTCTTGCTCCAAGGTGCCCCTGGTGATTTCGTCGGAGCGATCGGCATGAGCGTTATCATCGCCGTCTCCTGGTCGTTCGTCACGGCACTCACCATCACGGTGGCGCTCGCAGGGATTTTCGCCAAGCCGTCCTCGAAAGATTCCAAACGCAGAATGCTCACCGATGGCCTTGGGAGCGATCGGCTGACGATGGCTTACCGTTGGATACTCTCCCAGGGACTGCGAATGCCGGTAGCGATGATTGCGGTTGGCCTGTTCTTACCGCTCGTTGGATTCATGCTCGCTCCGTCACGGGGCAATTCATTCTTCCCACCGGCTGACCGAGACATGTTTGAGGTGCGCGTCTGGATGCCGAACGATTCGAGCATTCGAAATACACAGGCATACGCAGAAGAAATCGAAGAAGTCATTCGGAGAGACGACGAAGTCACCCGAATCTACTGGCTGATTGGTGGCAATTTCCCGCGCGTCTATTACAACCTGCCAATGGACCACGACAATTCACCCCACTTTGCGCACGCAATCGTCAGCACCACGTCCAATGTTGCAACCAAGCGGGTCATCGACGGCCTGCAGGAGAAGTTGCGAGAGCTATTCCCCCCGGCTGTGGGCAGCGAGACGAGCCGGATCGAAACGTTCCTGAGGTGTGTCTGGTGCAACCGAAGGACCTCTTTCGGTTGCATCGAGGAAGAAATGGGAGGACCGTTGAAAAAAGATACGGTCAAAAGTTGGTGTTCGCGTGCCAATAAGAAATTACCCTATATGGGCATTGGGATTATGCTTAGGGTGAACGGCGACGCTGTGCTGGCAGACGATTCCTAGCAAATCCCAGAAACATCCCAAACTGCTCTAATGCAACCGCTCGGTTGCATGTCTCCTGCGATTGTCACCGACAACGACGGGAGGCGCAGAGTGAACGACACCGAAATCATCCCCGACCCCTTGACGATCAACGAGCAGTTGCTCGACAACCGGCGGGAACGCTACGCGCTGCAATCGCTGTTGAAAGCGTCGAAGCAGATCCACAACGCCGAACCCCTCGGCGAGAAACCCCAGCCGGCCGAAGTTCACGCCGACCAACGGCAGGTCACGGTCCACCACACGACGGGCCTGGCTCAGCAGCGTACCGTCGCCGCCGAGCACGACCGCCAGATCGGCCGGGACGTTGGCGGGCAGCGTGTCGCCATTGGTCTCGAACTCACCGGTGAGCTCGGCATGTTGCGCGATGCCGGAGCGTATCTCGTCGAGCAGCTCGACAACGTCCGGCCGGGACCGGTCGGCCAACAACAGAACGCGAGGGCGAGCCATGGCCGGATTGTAAGTCATAACGCCGCGACCGGTGGTCGCGAGCTCGTTTCGCCGCGCGCGACGCAGTTGAGCGCGCTGCTCTCTTGATAGCCGCGGGTGCATACCCGCGGGTTTCCACCCGCGGCTGTGTGGGTGCACATGTCAGGGTCCGGCTTCTAGGACACCAATCCCTTGGTCAGGCGCATGAACGCGGTTTCGAGGTTGACCTTCTCCTGGTGCATGGAGGAGAGGCGAAAACCCTGGGCGATGAGGCGGTTGGGCAGCTCCGAGATGACCAGGCCGCTGGCCGGGTCGATCGTCACCTCGATTTGATCGACGCTGTTGTCCTGGGTGATGTCCACGCTGATGATGCCGTTGACCGCGGCGAGCAGTTTCGCGGCCTCCTGGACGCGGCTATCGACGATGATATGGACCACCTGACCGATCTTGGCACGCGCCATGATCTCGTTGACCGTGCCGGAGAAAACCAGCTCGCCCTGCTCGATGATCCCGATGGTGTCGCACAGCTCGGACAGCTCGTGAAGAATGTGCGAGCTGATGAGGATGGTCTTGCCCATCCGGCGGAGCTCCTTGAGCAGCTCGCGGATCTCGATGCGGGCCCGCGGGTCCAGGCCGGAGGCGGGCTCGTCCAGCAGCAGCACCTTGGGATCGTGCAACAGGACCCGGGCGATCGAAAGGCGCTGCTTCATGCCCCGGCTGAGCCCGGTGACCTCCGTGTTGGCTTTGTAGTTGAGATCGGTGAGATTCAGCACATCGCCCACGACGCGCTCGCGCTGCTTGCCGTGGAGGTTGTAGCAGGCGGCGAAGAACTCCAGATACTCGCTGACAACCATGTCTTCATAGGCGCCCATGAAGTCGGGCACGTAGCCGATCAGCGGGCGGATCTGGGGGTTCTGGTAGCCGATGACCTTGCCGTCGATGCGGGCCTCGCCCCAGGTGGGCTTGAGCAGCGTGGCGAGGATCTTGATGGTGGTCGTCTTGCCCGCACCGTTGGGGCCGATGTAGCCGAAACACGACCCCTGGTCGATCGATAGGTTGAGGTTGTTCAGCGCAACCAGGTCGCCGTACTTCTTGGTGAGGTTGATCGTTTCGATCATCGGCATCGGCTGTTCCTCGCCAGGGCGTCTTGGGCGGCGGGACGGCGGGGTCCGCCAGCGGCGGACCGGCGAAACGGGAAAACCATCTTACCTCTGTGAGGCAGCACCTCGTAATTCGTCCTCGACCAGCGGCAGCGGGTAGATCCATCGCACGACCGTCAGCCCCTCGCTCTTGGGCGCCTTCCCATCCACCCGTAGTGGGACCGGGCAAGGTGACTCTTCCAGGTAGCCGATGATGATCAGGCACGGGCGGGTAAACCACGCCGAGAGGTCCAGCTCGCGCCCGAGCTTGCGGGACAACACGGCCGTCTTCGGATCCTTGTTGCCTCCGCGGTGATACTTCGGTGGCGTGAGCTGGTGAAACATGCTCAGCATTTCGATGAACAATCTCTGACGGCCGGGGTTCATACTTGACCGTGATCCCCCCATTCCAGAGCCAAGGAGGGTGTCCTTCTCATAGTCCCCGATGTACCGCTTGTAAATGTTGCCGACCAATGCGGTTTGGCCGCTAGGGTCGAAGCTCGTCAAGGAGAGCGGCGTCCCGGAATACCAGGGATCGCGGGCACTGAGAGCCCACATGTGCCCGGCGTTGAGCATATTCCGGCCGCGATCCCGTGGTGGGTCCGTCCACGGAAGCTCGGCGTCGCCATTTCGGGCGTAGCTCAACCAATCAGCCCGCTCGTTGCCCACCCAGATCACGCGCACGTCCGTCAGAGGACCCGGCAAATCGTGGGTGATGGACCCAGCGAGTCTCATGTCCCCTGTGGCGGGATCGGGCTCGACCCTGATCGGATCATCGGGATCAACGCGTAACATGCCGCCCCAGTCTGGGTCCAGCGCCCCGAGCCACTGTGCGTAGAGCTGGGTTGCAGTTGCGCGGATTGGGATGTCATAGTCAGCCGGCGCCTTCCCGACGTCCACACGGTAACGATCGACGTTGGGGAACCGCTCGGCAACCTTTTCAGGCGCCGCCCAGCTCAGCAGCAGGTCGCGCTGCTGCGGGTCCGAGTCGATGGAGATCCGCACGTCGCCGTAGCCCGGCGAGTACAGCGAAGACCAGCACGTCGCCCGCTGGAACTGCGGCTCGTCAATGCTTGAATCGCTCAGCGGACGAGCAACATGGTCGAGGAACGTAACGTGCAGCAGCTCGGTGCCGTGTTGTCGAAAGATTCGGGCGCCGCCCCATGCGATCGCCGTGAACAGCCCGGCCGTCGCCGCAAAGGCCACCCAACTGTGCTTGACGTAGCCTTGCTGCTTCAACAAAAAGAACCCGCCGGGTCCGGCGATGACCAGGTAGGCGGCAAACAGAAGGAACGCGCCAAGGAGGCGTCCGCCGGCCTCAACCGGCTTGCTGTTCTTATAGAATAACCGGCTGTCGCCGATGGTGACGCGATTCCCCGAACCCCGGGCGAGCAGTCTGGGGTCGGTGTTCTCCATCGCGAGCAATTCATTGGGCCGAGGCGTATCGGCCCTGCGGCCCAGTACACGGTTCCAGAACGCATCGGCTTGCGGCAAACCCATGCTTGCAAGCTGCTGCGATGACAAATCGATGCCGAGGATCGTGATCCGCCCGAACCCGAAGGTGCGCTGAACGGCAATCACCCGCCCATCCGGCAGCGCGATCAGCGGCTCGTAGTGATTGCCGATGGCATCGAACTCTCCGCCGATCTCTTTGAACACACGAATGCTCAGCTCGATGTCCCGCAGGACCCTCTGGGACTTCGACAGCACCGCCACAAGCTCGGACAGTCGCACAGCCTCGTCCTTGCGTGGAGCCTGCAGCGGGAGCAGATCATCAAAATAGCTCCGCCCGACCGTGCCGAGTTCCCAGGGATTACCCGCCTGGGGAAGCGTGATCACTAGATGCCCACCGCGGCGAATGTACTCCCGCAGCGCGCCGGCCGCATCGACCCGCAGCTCCTGGGGCAGCGCGTCGGACCATACGACCGCCTCGAAGGCCTTGAGCCCTTCCCACCGGTCAGGCATCTCGCGCGGCCCGATGCCGGAGACGATCCGAACTCCTTCGTGCGCTCCGGGAGGGTTGGCCCGGTTCCATGGCCCGCGTGGAGTGGCGTAGTCGTCGAGACCCATCCTTGCCCGGCCGATCACGGCGATCATTCCGGCGTTGATATCCACCTGCCCCGTCGCTGAGGCAGCGATACGCTTCCCGCCGAGCTCGCGCCGCCGCCGGCCGTCTCGCTCTTCGAACACCCGGATGGTCCAGATGGTCTGGGCGGAGGCTTGCGGTAGTATCGGTGCGTACAGCCATATCGGGGCGGGTGTGCCCGGATTGAGGGTGACCGATCGGCCGTATTCGGCGATATCGCCTTCTGCGTTGGGGACCTCCCACTGCACCCAGCATTGTGTTGCCTCGTCCAGGGAGCTGGTCAGGCTCAAGCGGATGGCGACGACGTCGCCTGGTCGAAATGCGGACCCGACTCCGAAATGCTCCAATTGGACCTCAACATCGCCACCCTGGGCCGTAGCGGTGGAGACCACAGCGGTCAGGGTCGCGATCATCGCGACGGCCAGTTGCCACACCGTCATGGACAACTGTAGCGCCGCTCCTGCTGGCCGGGTGGGGACAGCTCGGCGAGTCAAGTTCCGGCCACGGTCGGTCGATGCTGCCTGCATGTTCTTCGCGAGCCTTCCTGTCGAAGTCTGGATCGCCGTCGCCTTCATTGCCGGCTTGACGGTCCTCCAGTGCCTGGCGATGGTCGCAAGAATACTTCATTTCGAACTCGAGCAGCAGAGGCTGGTCCAGGAGGTTCGCGCCTTGCGTCGCGAAGATGAGCAGCGGTACGCGGAGGCGGCCGAGCCCAAGGGCCAGGCTTCCACCCAGCCGCAAGACGATCAGCACGGTGTATCGGAAGTCCAACAGGCCAACGCCGCCTAACGGGGGTGTCGATCCACCCTCCCGTACTCCCATAGCCCCCGGCTCTGCCGAGGGATTCCTCGCGGTTACGCGACCGTACTTCGCGGCGGAGTCACACGGCGCGCCGGCATCGCCGCGAACTCACTAAGAATCGCGGCCTGCGACTTCATTCCCATCTCGAAGCATCGCAGCTCAAACTTCTCGTTGGGTGAGTGCACGCGATCGTCCTCCAGGCCGAACCCCACCAGCAGCGAGTCGAACCCGAGGATCCGCTGGATCGATCCGACCACGGGGATTGAGCCGCCACAGCCCATGAGCACCGGCTTGCGGCCGAAGGTTGATTCCAGGCCTCGCATCGCCGCTTCGAGATAGGGCGATTCGGTGCCGACGCGCACAGCCCGACTGCCGCCGTGGGATTTGAACTCCCATCGACAGTCCGGTGGTGTTCGCCGGTTCAGGAAGGTGACGAGGCCGTCGTAGATCTTGTGTGGGTCCTGCTGGGGTACCAGCCTGAAGCTCAGCTTGGCTGAAGCACGGGCGGGAATGATGGTCTTGGCGCCTTGGCCGGTATAGCCGCTCCAGATCCCGTTGATGTCACACGCCGGCCGTGACCAGATGCGCTCGATCGAGCTGCGCCCGGCCTCGCCGACGGGTGTTCTCAGGCCGGCACTGGCGAGGAATGCCGCCTCATCGAACCCGAGGTTCGCCCACTGGTCCGCCTCGGCGTCACTCAGCTCGAGCACGTCGTCATAGAAATTCGGAATCTGCACGAGCCCGCGCTCATCTTTCAGCTCTCCGAGGATCCGCGTCAGCTCGTTTGCGGGGTTGATCACCGCCCCGCCGTACATCCCCGAGTGCAGGTCATGGCTCGGCCCGTGCAGGGCGACCTCTACATAGACCAGCCCGCGCAGCATGTAGGTGATGGCGGGCGTATCGATATCCCACATCCCGGTGTCGCTGATCATGCAGACGTCCGCGGCGAGCGCCTCCTTGTTGGCTTCAAGAAACGGCTCAAGGCTCGGGCTGCCCGATTCCTCCTCGCCTTCCAACAGCACCGTCACCTTCACCGGCAGCGCCCCATGCACCGCCTGCCAGGCCCGAAACGCTTCAATGAAGGTCATGAGCTGCCCCTTATCATCCACGGCGCCGCGGGCGATGAGCCGCCTGCCGTGTGGGCCGTCGGCGATCGTCGGCTCGAAGGGGCCGCTGTCCCACATATCGATCGGGTCGGGCGGCTGCACGTCGTAATGGCCGTAACACAGCACGGTCGGCTTTCCGGGAGCGCCCATCCATTCCCCGTAAACCAGAGGGTGCCCCTCGGTCGGGATTCGCTCTACCTTCTCGAGGCCGGCTCCTCGCAACTTTTCAGCCACGAACTCGCTGGCTCGTTCTATGTCCGGCCGGTGCTCGGGCAGGGTGCTGATGCTCGGGATGGATAAGAAGTCCTTCAGCTCTTCGAGGAAACGGCCCTGGTTTTTTTCAATATAGGCGTCTATCGGCGTGCTCATGCGCATGGCTCCCAAGCAGGAAAATTTCGAGAGAAGCAGTATAACTTCAAACGGCTTTCATTGGCGGGTTGACGGTGAATAATTGCCGCTGAATCGCAGGTTCAGGTTGCCATTGTTGCTGCCGACCAAGAAGGTTACTATGGCAA
>JADFIM010000010.1 GCA_022566725.1 Planctomycetota bacterium | reverse complement strand
CTGGGCGAGCGCCCTTAGCGCGGCGCTACGGGGGTTGAGGTGCTCATCCTGAACGGCGCGTTCGGTGAGCAGCTTGCGCGTGGTCTCGTCCGGCCACTTCTGGGCGAGCGCCCTTAGCGCGGCGCTACGGGGGATGAAGTTCTCATCCTGAACGGCGCGTTCGGTGAGCAGCCTTCGCGTGGTCTGGTCCGGCCAATTCTGGGCAAGCGCCCTTAGCGCGACGCTACGGGGGTCGTGGTGCTCATCCTTAACGGCGCGTTCGGCGAGCAGCTTTCGCGTGGTCTCGTCCGGCCACTTCTCGGCCAACGCCTGAAGCGCGGCGCGGCGGGGGTCTTCGTGCTCATCCTGGACGGCGCGTTCGGCGAGCAGCTTTCGCGTGGTCTCGTCCGGCCACTTCTCAGCCAACGCGTCAAGCGCGGCACGGCGGTAGTAGATTCCGCCCTTCGTACCTTCCGTAGTGTGTCCAAGGGACAAGACTGCTTGTCGATTGGCCGACACGTGGGCAATTAGATAAGGCCACAAGTCCTCGCCCCACGTGTATGGCCTCGCATTGTCCAAAACCGCGAATTCTCGTTCTTTCAACAAGCTCCGACCTGGCCATCGTCCACCTAGCTGTAGGCATGCTGGCCTTAGATCGTCCATAAAAAACACTCGTAGCTCGCTTGTCCCGCGTCGCGCTACCTCGATTATCGCGTTAAGGAGTTGAACGCCAGCAGATTCCAGTCGGTTAACGTTTCTCGCCTCACTCAACGATAGAATTGCCAACGGCAATTCCGGAAGCGGTGTCCTGCCGTCCCACTTCTCCAAATCCGTCCGCGTGGCCAGACGCTCGACGATCTGGCCGACGAATTGCTCGTCGATCTGGCCGCAGATCAGACGCAGGACTTCCCGCCAGTCGTCGTCGCGGCAGTGTTCGTCGAAGAGCTCGATCAACTCCTCGATCGTCATCTGCTGCGGCTGCTTGTCGAACCGCCGGACGTACTCGGCGGCGGTTAAGTATTCCAGAAACGTGCGGTGGACGAAGCCGTAGAGGTGCGCGCCGCGCAGGCAGAGGATGTAGTTCCGCTCGTGAAGCTGGCGGATCATGCGGCGGGCCGCCTTCTTCGCTTCGGCGGCGTTGGGGTGCCATTGTTCGTCGATCAGGAAGGCTTGGACTTCCTGCTCAAGATCGTCTTCGGCGATGATGTTGCCCTTCAATCCCTTTTCGCCGGCCTGCATCCGCATGGCGATCCGGCGCAGCAGGTCTTTTTTGTCGTCGGCGTTCAGGTAGCGATCTTCGGGCAGCTCCAGGTTGCGGTTGGCGTCCCAGTGATGACAGAGGACCTCGACCGCCTTTTCGTAGAACTTGGCCCGCTCTCGCGGCAGTTCCTCTTCGCGGGCCAGCAGGGCCATGATCGTCAGCAGCATGGGGTTGCCGGCCAAGAGGCGGATGGATTTCGACTGCCGCACGCTGCCGAGCACCCGTTTGATCCGCTGGTCGGCCTGCTGCCGCTGCTGGGGGAACGTGAGGGTGAACCAGCCGCGGATGAACGTTTCGATTTGCTCATCGTCCAGGTCCTGGATGCCGAAGTGCGCAAAGCCGGATTCGCGCAGGACCTGCTCCTTGTAACCGATCGGCCGCGAGGTGACGATGATTCGCGCCCGCGGATAACGCTGCGCAAAGCCGGCGATTTCCTGAATGACTCGCCGGCGGTCCGCGGTCTCGAAGATCTCATCCAGGCCGTCGAACATGACCAGCGATTGCCCGTTTTCCAGGTATCCGTGTACGGCGTGCTGATCGAGGAACCACTGATCGGTTTTGCCGATGTAATCGATGTATTCCAGGAAGCTGTCGCACTCGTCGCTCCGCCGCAAGGCGTAGAAATCCCGTATTTCGATCAGCAGCGGGAAGGCATCCTTGAAGGCGTCCGTCCAAGGGAGCGGTTCGCCGGTCTTGCGGTCGAGGGGTGACTCGATGATGCCGGTGAGCAGATAGCGCATCAACGTCGTTTTGCCCGAGCCCGGCTCGCCGGTCAGCACCAGCAGCCGATTGCCCGCCGCGGCGATCACCTCCAGCACCGGCTTGGGCGATTGGCTGACGTAGGCGGTGCGGAGCTTCTCGAGTTGTTGCTCGTCGAGGTCTTCATGGGTGTCGTCACCCGCCTTGTGACGTCCGCCTTTTCTGAGGCGCTCGGCGAGGTCCTTGGGGATTTCGACCGGAGGCGGGTTCTCGCGGACATTCTGAGCCACGAACACGTCGCGAATGACCATCCGCCCGGGATCGTCCGCGTAGGCCGGCATTAGGTTCGCCAGGTCGACCGGCGAGAACTTCGTCTGCATCCGCTGCGAATACTTGTCGCGGCGCACCTGGACTTTGACGCCGCCTTGACGAAGCACTTCCTTCAGCAACCGATCAACGTTTCTGGCCGTGAGAATCTTGCGCAGGCGTTCGTCGGGGAACGACTCCTCCTTCGCCTGATTGCGATAGGCCAGCGCGGTGACCAGCCACAATTGATCGCTCGGCAACTGGCGACCGTTGACGGAACGCCAACGCTTCGCAAGAATCTCATGCGACGGCGCCGTTTGGTCGTTGGGATCCTTGATCGACCGGAACAACTCCTCAGCGACGTCGTCGTCTTCGATGAACGCCTCCAGCGACTCGCGGTACTGAGGCAACTCGTTGCGACGGACGCCAAAGGTCTCAATGTTGCGTAGCAAGATTTCGCAGCAAGTCTCGAAGGCTCGCTGCATTGCCCCTTCGTAGGCCAGTTGCAAGTCGTCCTTCTCCTTCTTGCTGCCCAGCTTCTCCGCTTTTGAGAACAAGCCTTTCAGCTTATTCTTCAGGTAGTCTTTACACGCGCCGCCAATGACCTCATCGGCGAGCTGGCCCAAGACCAGAACCAATAGGGGCGTAGTGACGGGATCGAGCATGGCGGTTCCCCAGATCGACGGAATGTTCCGAGATTGATTATACAGGGTGCGCTTCGATGCGCCGGGTGGCGATCACCGCTTGGACCCCGAGCCTCATCCGTGCGCGCGGGGTGGGTTGAGGTCGCGTTGGCGGGCTCGAGTTGGTCGAAGTTATGGCTGGATAAGCCTCGGAAGCGCTGAGTTAGCGCTGAGATAAGCTGAGATAAGCCTCGGTTAGCCGAAGTTATCGCGGGCGTAGCCCGGCTGGCGCGCGCCCCAAGGCCCGTTCGGCAAGCCTGGCGCGCGCAAGACAGGCCGACCCTCGATAGGCGGTCAGAATCAAGGCCCCCGGAAGTGCGAAGTGCGCGCAAAAACCGTTGCGCGCGCAGAGGTGGCAGGAGTTTTCAGACCCGTGGTGTGCGCGCTGCGGGTGGGCCCACGCCGACGATGGCGATCCCGGCTTGGGTTGCGGCTTCGATGACCTGTGGCTTATCGATCATGATCACCTCGCCGGCACGCACGGCCACACACCCCGCCCCCGCGCCGGCGAGACGGTCGATCGTGACCGGACCGATCGCAGGGACGTCAAAGCGCATATCGTGATCGTCACTGGGGGCCTTGAGCAACGTCCAACCGCCGCGGCCATTGAGCCGCCCGGCCCGCTCGATCATGGCGTCCGTTCCCTCCAGCGACTCGACCGCGATGACCTCGCCCTGACACACTGCGATCGATTGGCCGATATCGAGCTTGACCAGGCGTTTGAGGGTCGGCCAACCGCGGTCGATATCCGCCTGCTGTTGTGGTGTCGGGGCCGCCGGGGTCATTGGGCCATCGTCTGCGAGATGATCGGTGATGTGCGTCGTCGAATCGATGAGGGTGATTCCGCTTTCTCGCAGTTCCTCGGCCAGGGCCATGAGCACTGCGGCATTTCGCCGATCATTGCGCATGCGTCGATACCACAGCTTTAGAGCCCGCCAATCGGGTAGGTCTCGAAAGAGGCGCATCGGATCGTGCATTCGCGCTTTCGCGACCCGCCCAACGAGGACCGCTTCGGTGACCCCACAGTTGCGAAGCGCTCTGATCCATCGGCCAACGCGATACACACCGACGACCTGGAAATGGTCGCACAGCGCCGGCAAGTCCGGGTCGTAATGCTCGCGCAGCCCCACACCACACACACGCGCTCCGGATGCCTTCATTCCCTGTGCGACCAGCGTCGGCAGGCGGCCTTGTCCAGCGATCAATCCGAGAACTCGATCTTCCATCGGCATTTCTAAGAAAATCCGACTCGCGCGCGGCAGCGGTGGGGGCCGACGCTGCTCAATTCGGGCAGGATAATCACTTGGCTGGGCACGTCCAGTCGTCTGCATCGACGGTCGTGCGTCTGGAGGTTCCGAGAAGATCGCGGCTGATGGCGCCACAAGGCGAGGCGGCTGGGCGATACACCCAAAAGATACCCGGCGATACATGCCTGATTGATCAACATGGTGCGGCAGATTCCGTGTTCCAGCCAGCGCCGCGCAGATGTGACGATCGAAGCGGGGGCGACGACAATTCGACCCAGGCGGCGCAAGCGGCGCGCGAGATCGAAATCTTCCATGATCGGCAGATTCGCAAATCCGCCGACGCGCCGGAACGTTTCCGCTCTCAAGAAGATTGCCTGGTCGCCGTAGGGCAACTGGAGGTAGCGCGATCGCCAATTCACGAACATTTCGATCACCCGCAGGGCTCGATGCGGGGCGTCGACGCGAAGGCGAAAGGCTCCCGCGGTCACCGAAGCCTGTGCTAGTACACGGCGGATGTGTTGATGGAAGCTCGGCGGCAGGCGCGTGTCCGCATGCAAGAAGAGCAGGACCTCGCCGGTTGCGATCGCGGCGCCGGCGTTGAGTTGTCGGGCGCGGCCGGGCGGCGACGACACGACCGTCACGCCGAATGCTTCGGCAATCTCGGCCGTGCGATCGGTACTGTAGCCATCGACGACGATCACTTCCCATGGATCGGCCGGCAGTACATGATCAAGCGTCTCGCCGATATACGCTTCCTCGTTGCGGGCGGGGATGATGACGGAGACCCGATCGCCGATCGGCCTTCGGCTGATCTTGGCCTCTCCAGATCGCCTCGCGTCGCATGAGAGGTGACGGCTGGATGAAACAGATACCGACATGGGCTGGGTCATTTGTGTCTAGCGGGAATCAGCGGCGCCAACGCAGGATTGTCTCGAAGACCTTCTTGACGCGCGGGGTGAGCCGTGTTCGTCGGTAGGCGTCGCCCGCCTTCTTGATGACTTCGGCCTGGGTGGGGTAGGGGTGGATGGTTCTCGACACTGTGGCGAGACCGGCCCCGGCGACCATGGCCAAGGTGATCTCGGAAATCATCTCTCCGGCATGACGAGCCACGAGCGTTGCGCCCAGGATCGTGTCGCTGCCCTTTTTCACGTGCACTTTGAGAAACCCTTCGTCCTCGCCGTCGAGAATCGCACGGTCCACATCGGACAGCTCGATCGTGTACGTATCCACCTCAATGCCCTTCTTTTGAGCCTCATGGGCGTACAGACCGACATGGGCGATCTGGGGATCAGTGTACGTACACCACGGAATGATCAGGGCACTGGCCTTCGACCGACCGAAAAACAGGGCGTTTTGGATGACGATGCGGGCCATGGCGTCGGCGGTGTGGGTGAACTTGTAGGCCGAACAGATGTCTCCGGCCGCGTAGATTCTGCGATTGGTGGTTTGCAGGCGGTCGTTGACCTTGACGCCGGCGTTGTCGTACTCCACGCCCGCTGCTTCAAGATTCAATCCCTCGAGGTTGGGCGCGCGACCGACACCAAGCAGAATCTCATCGACGTGCAGGTCCTCGCAAGCGCCATCGCCATCCAGCTCAACAACCTTCTCGACGCCGTCTTGTCTGAAGCCGACAACCTTGCAGCAACAGTTCAGATCAACGCCGTCGGTGACCAGAGCCTTCTCAATGCGCTGGGCTGCGTCACGATCCTCGCGGGGCAGGATCTGGCGCATTGCTTCCAGGAGGGTGACCTGTGAACCGAAGCGGGCGAAAGTCTGGGCCAGCTCGCAGCCAATGGGACCGGCGCCGATGATGGCGAGGCGAGGCGGAAGCTCGGTGAGGGAGAAGACGGTTTCGTTGGTCAGGTAGCCGACTTCGGCCAGTCCTGGGATCCGAGGCGCCGCGGCCCTGGCGCCGGTGGCGATACACGCCCGGGCAAACCGCAGCGTCGTTGCCTCGACTTCAACGGTGTCGGTTCCGGTGAAGCGAGCTTCGCCGAAGAACACGTCCACGCCGAGATCGCGAAAGCGCCCAGCCGAATCGTTGGGGCTGATGCCGGCCCGCAGGCGGCGCATCCGCTGCATCACGGCTGGGAAATCCAGTGTAACGCCTTGGGCTATCCGTACACCAAACTGCCCCGCGTCGCGCGCATCTGCATAGGCCCGGGCGCAACGGATCAGGGCTTTGGACGGCACGCAGCCGACATTGAGGCAATCGCCGCCCAGCAGCGCTCGCTCCACCAGCGCCACCTTCGCCCCGAGACCAGCCGCGCCCGCCGCCGTGACCAGGCCCGCCGTTCCCGCACCGACGACAACCATGTTGTAGCGTCCGACCGGCTTTGGATTCACCCAATCGGGGGGGCGGACGTTCTCAATCAGCGCTTTGTTGTGTTCATCCAGAGGTCGAGCCTGAGTGAGTTGCTCGACGATCGCGTTGAATCTGGTCATACCCGTTCCCTGGCTTGTGGATGGGCGATACGAATCCTGCTCGCAACACTCCTGCTTCCAAGGCAACGCGAAGACCACGAGTCCAAACTATTTCGCGTTCTGCTTGCTGTTGAGCTTCCAATCGTATTCAAGCCACTTGATTCTTGGGTTTCGGCCTGCGTCGATCGCGTCCTTCAGCTGAGGCGAGTAGCGAGCCGCGTACTCCAATACACCCCCAGCCACCTGCTCAAAATCGCCGCCGTACCAATCGTAGAGTTTCGTCAAGTGAACCACGTTGCTAGAAGCATCAAAGCGAAACCACCGGTCATGCGTATGTACGTATCGCGCCTGAGCGTCCAACTGCTTGTCAATGCGGTCAGCGTGATACGCTTCGTTGCGGAGGGTGGGACAACCGACAGCAGCGCACACCAGGGCAAAGTGTACATCCGGTTCTACGAACTTCGGCCTGATCTGCTCGTGCTCGATCTGATTGAGGCTCCAGAGGTGAGAACCGACCTTCCACCGCCGGTCATCCCAGCGCTTCGCTGAGGGGATCTTCATGATCGATTGCAGCTTCCCGTCATCCCAATAATCGAGGATCAAGCGCAGGGTGAAGGCGTTGTAGGCATTGATGAGCAAGGCCAGCCGCTCGTTGCGACTCATCTCGTCGAACGGCGCCCCGGCCAGAGCGCTGATGTACTCATCGAGCTTCTTCGCATCCTTGGCCAGAGCGGCGTAATCGACCCAGCCGTTGTCATCGACATGCTCCTTGAGCAGCCCATCAAAGGCGGAATGGTCGAAGGTCGGACCGGCGGGCTTGCGGTCGTAGGCCTCGGTCAGTGTGGCGCGAGGCGGGCCGAACAGCCCGCCGATCATCCGGTCGATCGTCTGTGGATTGAACCGGGCGTAGGTAGCGGTGCAGATCAAGAGCAACGCCACCAGCGCAGTGATCGTGACCCCCCATGGCCAGCGCTGCGGCGTCGAAGCGGCCTGCTCATCAAGCCGCCGCGCGTCGGGGCTCCCATGCTCCGCATCTTGGATCTCGGTCTGCTGGGAGAGCATCTTGCGGGCCAGCCGGGTGACATAGACAGTGACGATGATCGTCAAGACCAGGCCGACGGCGAGCAGGGCCCACTCGGCTGGTGTTCTCTCGCGCTGGGCGCCGGCGGCCGTAAACGCCGCCAACCCCAACGCCTTGCCGAGGTACACGTACAGGAATGTGCCCGGCAGCATGAACAGCCAGCTTGTCAGGACGCAGGTCCAGAATCCGATCGAGGTCAGCCCGTAGGCATAGTTCTGCAGGTTGAACGGGACCGCCGGTGAAAGACGCAGCATCGCGACGATCTTCCATCCGCCCGCTCCGATTGCCTTGTCGATTGCGGAGAATTTCGGATATCGCCTCAGGCGCTGCTCGACCTTCTCCCGCGCGAAGTAGCGAGAGATGAGAAACGCCATGGCGACACCAACGGTGGATCCGATGGACACGGCGATGGTCCCCTTCACCAGGCCAAAGATGGCGCCGGCGGCCACGGTCAATAGAAAGCCGGGCAAGAGCAGCACCGTGGCAACGACATAGATCAACCCAAGGACCACCGGTCCCCAGATACCAAGGCTCCTGATCCAGCCCTCCAGCGCCTCAATTCCGCGGACGATGGGCAGCGCCTGCATCAGCAGGAACACGCCAACAACGATCAAGGACACCGAGACCCACTTGATTATCGTCGAATACTGGTTCACTCTTGCTGTCAGCCTCATCGGTTGCCGGCCCTGGCCCCTTGCACCTTCAGATCCCGCCCATGCGCGCAAGCCATGGCTCAATATATGGGAATCGCATGGACGGGTTGGATATTCCCTGTCCGAACCGAAGATGATCCGATCGAGGGAACGTTTGCTCACACCGTTGCCGACTTCCGAGGCGGCTGCATTGACTTCATCGTCAAGCACGAAGCGTTTAGAGGCGAGACCCTAAGACGACGGATCGCAGAGGCGCTGCTGCAGTCCCACCGCTGAGCGATCGCAGCGGTCATGGAGCGCCGGCAACGAGGGCACGGCGTCGCCTGCATCCTCGACCTGCCAGCGCTGCTGGCCACATGGCACCCCAGCCTCTGCTCCGCTTGGGCCCGCCCGGG
The DNA here is from genome assembly GCA_022566725.1 of Planctomycetota bacterium. Taxonomy (GTDB): domain Bacteria; phylum Planctomycetota; class Phycisphaerae; order Phycisphaerales; family SM1A02; genus JADFFQ01. Next base: position 15,717 of record JADFIM010000010.1, on the reverse strand, counting down.
TCCACCAACCTCAACTGAGTTGGGTCTGTCGGCGTCCTTGAACAGTTTACCAAGTGGAGCAACTGGGACTGTCTCTAGCAGGCAGGGAGACGCCGCCGAGCGCCGCGACCTCGCCTCAACGACAGCGGTGGTATTGCCAAGAAGGAGTCGCCCCGCTCGCCGGTTCGGTGTAAACTGCCTCGTCAAGTATGCGGTTTATTGTCGGCGAGCGATATCGCCTTTTGATCGATGTTCAATAATGGGTGGTCGCGTACGGCAAACCCACGCCGCCAAGCGTGAGGAAAGGGCAGTCCTATGAGCGCACTGGCATTCTTGAGGTCCAACAAGATTATTCTCCTGGCAGCGGTCCTGGCTCTGGTCGTGAGTTCGGCTCGTGCTCATGTCGTTCTTGACGATCCAAATGGAGGTGAGCAGCTCGAAGTTGGTTCGGTCTTCACTGTCACCTGGCATATCGCAATCGCGCACAACCTGCAGAATTGGGACCTGTGGTACTCAACAGTCGGAGCGAACGGGCCGTGGACCACGATCGCCATGAACCTTCCACCCGGCAGCGGGTCAGTGGGCAGCGTTCACACCTATGACTGGACGATTCCCGACAACCCGGATGACTCCGTGTGGTTGCGGGTGAGGATGGACAACAGCGCCACCGATTACGAGGACGTCAGCAACGCCCCGTTCTCGATCGTCGCCCCATCGATCCCCGGCGACCTTGACGGCGACGGCGTCGTCGGCATCCTCGATCTGCTCGCGCTGCTCGCCGCCTGGGGCGATTGCCCCGCCAAGGGCGACTGCCCCGCTGATCTCGATGGCGATGAGAGCGTCGGAATCCTCGATCTGCTCGCGCTTCTAGCGAACTGGGGGTGAGGTCGGCCAGGCAACCGGCAGTAATCAAACCAACTTTCGCCTGGCATACCACCGTGAACCAACGTTCAACGTCATACAGTTGGGCGGGTCATGATCAAGAGCTACACGATCGGCGAGTTGGCGCGTCGGGCAGAGGTGCCGACCTCGACAGTGCGTTACTACGAACGTGCGGGTCTGCTCAGGCCAGCGGGTCGGACCGCGAGCAACTATCGGTTCTACGGCGAGGATGCGTTTGTGCGGCTTCGGTTCATCCGAACGGCCCAGGCGGCGGGGTTTACGCTTGGGGACATCACCTCGCTGCTAGAGCTTCGCGATGGGACGGCGGTCCCCTGCCGGGAAGTGCAGGTGCTGATCGAGGCCCGGCTCGATGACGTGGCGAAGCAGTTGGAGGACCTCCAACACGTCCAGGAGGTTCTCCACGCCTCGCTGCACATCTGCCGCCAGGCCGAGGCGAAAGGCCGATGCGAGGTGATTGAGAATCTCAAACTGGCGTCAGCCACCCCAGCCTCTCGGACCGCGCGCCGCGGGAAAAAAATCAACAAAAGTTGAAATCTCCTTGAACGTTGAACCCCCGTTCAAGGCCGTTATCTATGTACCAGGGCCGAGGCTTCCGGCTCGGGGATGTTCCCGACCGCCCCGCCTCAGGTGCCCGGAATGGAGATGGCGCGATGAAAATCCAAGTTCTTTACTTCGAGGGCTGCCCGAACCACCGACCGGCCGTGGAGCTGGTGCGGACCGTGGTCGCCGAGCTCGGCATCGATGCTGAGATTGCGGAAGTCGAGGTCACCGACCAGGCTGATGCCCAGCGGCTGCGATTCCTCGGCTCCCCGACGATTCAGGTTGACGGCGTGGACATCGAACCGGAGGCTCGCACTCGAGCGGAGTTTGCGTTCACCTGCCGCCCCTACAAGGGCCAGGGGCTGCCCCCCCGGGAACTGGTCGAAGCGGCGCTGAAGGACATAGCGCGATGAGCCAAGCGGACCTACATCGAGCTTCAAGCGTACTGCAAGACGGCCTGTCCAAGGCGGTCGAGCTTGACGCCGACGCCCAGCGGGTCTGCGTTGAACTGTACCAACAGCTCGCGGGTGGAGATCCCGTCTCGCTGGAGAATCTGGCCTCAGCCTTGGGTCTATCCGTGTCCGAGGTGAAGGAGGTGCTGGGGACCTCGACGCTTGCGGCTGTGGAGTACGACGAACGAGGGCGGGTCGTTGGGTTCGGCGGACTAACGCTCAACCCCACCCCTTATCGCTTCGAGCTTGGAGGCCGGAGGCTGTACACGTGGTGCGCCTTGGACACCTTGTTCATTCCGCGCATCCTCAAGAAGCGCGCGCGGGTGCTGGCCACCTGTCCCGTCAGTGGACGCCCCGTTTGCCTGACGGTAGCCCCGGATAGGGTCGAGGAGTGCAAGCCCCACGACGCCTTCGTGTCCCTGGTCATGCCGGAAGCCTCGCAACTGAAGGGGCAACTCAGGAGCAGCTTCTGCTGCCACGTTCACTTCTTTGCCTCGCAGGAGGCAGCGGACAACTGGCTCTCGCAGAACCAGGGCGCCTTCATCCTCCCGGTGAAGGAAGCGTTCGAGGTAGCCCAGAGCATGACCGACCAGCGCTTCAAGGACACGCTCCCGGTGCAGACAATTGGCGTCGGAGCCGGTGCGACCGATCCGGTGGAGACGGAGGTGGGCGGTTGTGGACCCTCGTCTGCGAGCGACAGCTCAGAGGAACGAAGCCCGGGGCAGCGAGCAGGCCTCTGGGCGGCCGGGGGGTCCGTGGGGTCGGCGCTGTTGGCTTCAGCGTGCTGCTGGGTGCCGCTTGCTCTGCTTGCCTTTGGCGCCTCGGCAGCCGGCATATCGGCCGCGTTCGAGAAGACCCGGCCGCTGTTCCTGGGGGTTGCCGCCGTGCTCCTCGGCACGGGGTTCTACCTCAACTACTTCCGAAACCGCACATCGGCCGAGTGTTCGACCTGCGCCGCGCCCAGGCCGAAGCTCAGACGCTTCAACCGGGCGACGCTCTGGGTCAGCACGGTTGTCGTGCTCGCAGTGGCGCTGTTCCCGCACTACGTTGCGTCATTGATTGCCAGGGGAAGCCCCGCGGTGGCGGCCCAGACCACCGCCACTGCGCCGACGGCAACGCTTCGCATCGGGGGTATGACTTGCGATGGCTGCGCAGCTGTGGTTCACAGTGCATTGATGAAAGTGCCCGGCGTGCGCGGTGCATCAGTCAGCTATCCGCAAGGCCGAGCACTCATCATGCTCGACCCCGAGTCGCCGCCGTCGAGCGAAGCCCTGGCCAGCGCCGTCGAGAAAGCCGGTTTCCAGGCCGGCATCGCCGCTTCTTCAAGTCCTTCGAGTGAAATGGCAATACCCACTGAGGATAAGTGACGTTAAGGTCCGTTGACACCCTTCTGCCTCTCGCGTTCAGTGTGGCCTTCACCGCCGGATCGGTGCCGCCAGCCACGACTCGGGCATCTTGCCCGCGCGATTCTGCCTGATTCTGCAATACCGGCGGGATGGGCTGACATGATATAGAATGGTACCGAGCCCAGGCTCCGCTCGCGGCGTAGCGTCTGCCAAGAGGCGATCCAATGCGATCACGGCGGTGACGGTCGAAAGTGTTATGTAGAAGGAGGAGCAGCGATGCGTGGACAGCCATCTACCACCAAATCTCTTGCGATTCTTGCCGCGCCTGCAATCCTGCTCGTCTGTGGGGAGCTTGCAGCCCAGACGATGATTCCCCTCGATCAGCAGAGAATGGTGAGCACGTTTTTGATTGTTCCGCAATGCTTGGGCAAGACTGCTGACGGGGACTCGGCCGAAGGATTTGATCCCTTTGACAGCACTGTAGAAACCGTACTTGGTTGTGATTCGGGGTTCGGCTTCGGATCGGGCAGCCAGCAGTCGCAGATCGGTGCATCCTCGATGACCGCCATCGGCAGCGGCTCGTCCCAGGCCGGCGGACCCGTTCCGAACACGATCCACGCCTTCGGCGACTCCTTTTTCATGGTGACGTTCGAGCTGCCCTCGGCCAGCAACTTCGCGCTGGATGGCCTGATCAGCGCCGCCTCATCCAAAGATCCGGTGATCTTTGCCGGCGCAGCGATCTTGCTGCGGGACTCGGCAAACAAGGTGCTTTTCATACACTCCGTGGAGCCGGGGCCCGGCGGCGAACCCAATTCGCAGGTCATTGAGAAGACCGGGGCGCTCCAAGCGGGGGTGTACACCCTGCAGGCGGACGCGGGGTCCTTTATTGACGATGATGTGCCGCCGATGTTGTCAGGTGAGGCGTCCTTTGACTTCACGTTTCAGATCTCGGTCGTCGGCGACCTCGATGGTGACGGCACGGTCGGCATCCTGGACTTGCTAATCCTGCTCAGTAGTTGGGGTCCATGTCCTGATCCACCCGACCCCTGCCCGGCCGACCTCGACATCGACGGTACCGTCGGTATCTTCGACCTGCTCGCCCTTCTCGCCAACTGGGGGTGAGCCGGTTGCGGGTCGAGTCCCCGATGGGTGCGTGGATGCGTTCGACCTAGCGAAGCTGCTGGCCCGTGGCGCCCGGTCGCCGGCGGCAACCACTGCGGCACCGGCGGGACTGGCAGGCTGTTTGATCTCGACGGATGGCACACACCACCGTTTACGCTGTCCAAATTATCCCGTTGGAGGTGGCGACCGGTCAACCGAACCGGAGCGATCGGAGTGAAAAGACCTGCCGTTCCAGGGGTTTCTGCGAGGCAAGCGCCGCCGCGGGCCGGTCTACAGGCCGGACACACCGTCGATTCCCATCAAAAAGATCGTTTTTTGCTTGACGGTCGGGTGGGGGCGGGCGTTACCCTCGTGATCGGAAAGCTCGGCGGTGGCGTGGGGTCCGTGTCCCGAGTGAAAGGACGACATGGAAGGCATCGGCAACCTCGGAAGGAGCCGTACCGAGAACCTTTACACCTGGCTCTTCGATGTAGTGCGCGCGTTCCAAGCCCACGGCGGGCGCGCGTGGCTCAGCCCCGATATCTACGACTGGATCAAGGCGAATCGCGAACACCTGCCGACGTCCTGGAAGAGCACGGTGCAGGCCACGATCTACGCTCATTCGTCCGACGCGGCGGCGTACATCGAAGGGAACCCGGACGTGTTTCGTGATCCCGGTGGCGACCGTGGTCTTTGGGAGCTTCGCTACAAGGGCGGCGTGCCGCCCAACAAGTCCTCCAACCTGGAGGGTGTCGTACTCGTCGAGATGATCGACAACGGTACTTACCAGTCCTACGTGGACATGACCCCTGAAGAGCGACGAGCCTTCTTGGACACGGAAGTGGCGAAGCTGCGGAAGCGGTACGGCTTCGGCAAGGGACGTCCGTAGCGAGAAAAGAGATCGCGCTGTGAGTTCACCGTGATGCGTCCCCGCCCGCTCACCGTCCTGCTGCTGCTCGCCGGGGCGGTGATGAACGTGGCGGTGGCGTGGGGGTAACGGCGACGTCGTTCTGCAGTTCCGCGTTCGGCGTGGCGTTGCGGGCCGGTTTCTTATACCGGACGTCACCCAACCGCCCGCGCGATCTCCAGAGCCTGCTCCCGATCTCGCTCCGCGTAGACCTCAGTCATCTTGACCGACGAATGGTCGAGCATGTTCGACGCCTCCTCGATGCCGAACCGTTTGCGAATCATCGTCGCGTAGTTGTGGCGAAGCTGGCGGGGATGCCAACACCAACGCTCACGATGCTCCTTACGCAGCCGCTTCACTCCTGCCGCACCGCCACAGTGGCGTGTCCCTAAGAAGGGGACTCAGCGGTTCATACCGTAAATAGCGGGGGTGGGATTCGAACCCACGACCTCCGGGTTATGAGCCCGACGAGCTACCAGACTGCTCTACCCCGCAGTCGCGAGGCTGACTATACCTAGAGCCGTCGGATGATTCAACCGCATGACATGTTCAATGCGGCGATGGGGTACCGCGACCTGCAGCGATTCGTAGCAAATGCCCGAGTCGGCGGCTATGGCGATGACGGGGCTCCACCTGGAGGCGCCCATGCTTGCGTCATTCGTGATCCATTCGGCCCAACGAGGCACCGGCGGCCGTGATCGGGCTTGTCGAGTCAGATCGCGCGGCGCTCTCGATGGATGGTGGAGATGCGGATCAGCATCTGGGCCACGTCTTCGTCGATATCAAGGAACGCAAGCCCGATCTCGAATCTTCGGAAGCCGAGCTTTTGGACCCAGGCAACCCTTGCTTGGATGGTCAGAACAACGTTATAACCCACCACCTCGATTCGGAATTCTCCCTGGTAGGGTCGCTTACACAGCACCCGCATCCCACCGCTTGACATATCGAGCACCGGGCCCAGATCGGATTGGAGCGACTCCTGCGGCAAGCGCCCCGGGACCCGTCGGCCCTCCCTGCGGCCGATAAACCGCGTCAAGCTTGTTTGAGGATTGAACTGCATGACACCCAGATCGTGAAAAAAGTGGCTCAGGATAAGAAGCCTTCCCGGCATGAGTGGTTTCTGGACGGTTTGCGCGAGTTGATCGCCTTTGGCACGGGCAACTTCGCCGGCGTTCAATTGCTTCGTCCGATATGGTCGATAAGCGTGCCATGATGCGGTCTCGCGGCCCGAACCTCCGTCTCGATCCCGGCTGGCTGTTCGTCTTGGCCGGCCTGGCGGCGTGTGCGGCGGGGATCCTGGTCCCTGCGCAGCAAGACCTCCGGGCGTTGCGGGGGCAGCTTGCGCAGCTGGGCGACCATGAAAGGATCAGCGATGCCCAGCTCAGCGCCCATGCGGAGTTCCTTCGGCAATTGCATCACGGCGATCCTACGTTGATACGCCGGCTGGCCGCGGCGCAGCTCAACCTGATGCCTCAGGGTGAGACACCCGTTCTCCTTGCGTCGTCACGCACCGCGAAGGTCACCGATTGGATCGACGCGACCGTCCAACCTCAAGCACAGCAACCTGAGCCCCGATCGGATTCGCTTCTGACTCGCATGACCAACGGGCCATACCGCCTATGGATCTTCGCGAATGGGGTGTTATGCGTGTTCGTTGGACTTCTTCTGGACTCCGGCCCGTCGCCAAACAAGCATTCGCGCTCGCTCATTGTTTCGAGGTGGCGCGTGGAGGGCGCCGGCCGGGACTGCGAGGCTGTGCCAGCTGAGTTCGATGCGACCTTCGGCGATGATTCGCCGCAACAGGCCGACAACGAGACTTGACAAGGCGGCACCGGACAATCATCACCAAGAGGCCGCACCGCCGCCGATTCGACCGGCTCGCGGGAAGACGGCGGTGGCTGTAGGATTTGCGCGGTATCCGGCACTGTGTGGGCCGATTCGCTCGCCGCATACCAAGCCACCTGGGTCAGTGATGGCGCGTAATCCGAACGACATACCAGACGCGACACTGAGGCTGTTGCTCGCGCGCGGCATCGGCCCACGAACCATGCGGAAGCTCGAGAACCGCTTCGAGACTCACGAGAAAGCGATCTCGGTCACCATTGAGGAGCTTTCGGAGGTCCGCGGCCTCAATACGAAGGCTGCAACGCTCATACATCAGGCGGTGGAGCAGGTCGACCCAGACTTCGAACGGCTCGTCATGGCCGAAGCCGGGGCGCAACTGATTCTGCACGGCGATGACGACTATCCGGCGCTGCTTGCGGCAATACCCGATCCACCCGCAGCGCTATGGATTCGCGGCCGGCTGACGCAGGCAGACCGGCTAGCCATCGCGATCGTTGGGTCACGCACTTGCACCGTATACGGACGGGAACAGGCGGGACGGCTTGCATCACTGCTTGCGGAATGCGGATTGACGATCGTCTCCGGCGGAGCGGTTGGCATCGACGGCGAAGCGCATCGCGGCGCATTGCGAGTCGGCGGTCGAACCATTGTCGTGCTCGGCTGCGGTCTCGGCCGATGTTACCCACCCCAGCACGAGGGTTTGTTCGACCGCGTCGTAGAAAGTGGGGGAGCGATCCTGAGTGAATATCCCATGGCCAGTGAGCCCAAAGCCGAGCATTTCCCCCCTCGAAATAGGATCATCTCCGGATTGAGCCTGGGTGTGGTGGTGATTGAAGCGGCCAAGCGCAGCGGCGCGCTGATCACGGCTCGCCTGGCCGCCGAAGATCATGGCCGAGAAGTCATGGCGCTGCCCGGGCGGGTCGATTCGCCTGCATCGGCTGGATGCCTGGATGCGATCCGCGACGGCTGGGCGGCGCTGGTGACGAATCATACCGACATCTTGAATCAACTCGACGCATCAAGCCACCTGGTTCGCGGCGCGCTGGAGGTGGCCGGCCACCCTGATGCGACCAAGGCGTCAACCCTCTTTGACACGGCGCTTACCGACGGCCAGAAGGCGATCGTCGAGGCGCTGAGCGAGGCCAATGAGCCGCTCGGGGCTGATCAAATCGCGGCCCGAACGGAGCTTCCGCTGAGCCAGATCATGGCCGACCTCACCTTGCTGCAGATCCGCGGACGACTCGACAAGGATCACCTCGGTGTTCGGCTGAGGCGGTGAAAGAACGTGGCTCACTTCACGTCGACCCTATAGCGCCAGCGAGGGCGCCACATGATAATCGTGGCTCAGTACCTCCGCAGGACGCCGATGACCGCGCCCTGAATCTTGCATTCCTTGACGATGATGGGCTCGAACTGGGGGTTGGCCGGCTGTAATCGGATCCGGTCGCGCTCTTTGTAGAACGTCTTGAGTGTGGTCTCGCCGTTGGGGAGCAGCGCCACGACGCGCTCGCCGTTGCGGGCGGTATCCCGGCGTTCCACAATCACATAGTCGCCGTCAAGAATCCCTTCGTCCTTCATGGAGTCGCCGTCAACCTGCAAAGCGAACGTCCCGGCCTGTTGACCGAGCCGTGGACCGAATATCTCCTGGAGATCGATCTGATCGGTTTGAGGGAACCTCTCGATCGGGTAGCCGGCTGCAATCTTTCCAACGAGCGGGAACTGCAACGGATGCGACTCGTCCGGAACAATCGCATCGTCACAGAGGGATAAAGAGCGAGCCTTGTTCGCTTCGCGACGCAGCGCGCCCTTTTTTATAAGCGCTTCGATGTGCTCGAAGACGGTAACCTTGCTGACGCTGAGTTCGTCTGCAAGTTCCTGCATCGTCGGCGAATAGCCGCGAGCGATGCGATGGTCTCGGATCAGTTGCAGAATCTTGAGTTGCTTCGGTGTGAGGTTCATCTCGGTCCTCCTGACGACCTGCCTGGTTGATGGAATTGACACGAGTGAATATGGAGGTGGTCGCAGCGCCGCATAGCCCAAACGCCACGCGCTGCGAGCCAAGGGCCGCAAGAATGTTGCTCATCCGGTCGAGAATCAGCAGTTGCCCGCCAAGCCAGGCGTGTGCGGCATTTCTGAGGATACCGCAGTCCGCCGAAGGGGCACGTTGGGGGGTGGGTGGCCTCAGCGCGGCGTCGTACTTCGCTTGGGCTTGGCGGCTGATCTGCACGCGATCGATGCCGAGCATCCGGTCAAACCACGTGGTCGGTCCGACCGTGGCATGCTGGGCAGTCAGCGCCGGGTTCGGGGGGGGCCTGCGGTGGTCGAATGATTGGCCACGGCCAAGGCCCGCGCTGAAGCCAGGTGGATTGCCCGTTGCTTGGGGCCCCGACCCATCGGTCCTCAGAGCAAGCAGCCTCGATCCGCGGGGCAGGTATCGGACGGTGTAACTGCCTCCGGGCCCGGTTTGTAATAGAGGGATCGCCATGGGTCTTCCCGACGCGGGCACCAATCGTCTGCACCCCGAGGTCCGGCTAGTGGGCGACGCGGCACTGCCGGTGGATGGTCCCCTGATACCGCCTTGCCATTGGGGCATGTTCGGCATACGTTACCCCAACATCGGCCGTAAGGCAAGCTGCTCGCCTACTTTTTGCGAAGTCTCGAATCTGGACCGGGCTGGCGAATCCCGGCAACGGATAGCTACCGGGCGGCGGATCGGTCGGCACAATGTAGACCCTCGGGTTGGGCGGGATCGCTCAGCGTCCGCCACAACGCGGGTTGACCGCTCCAACGACCGCTTCGCCCCGACCCGTTAGGCTGGGTTTATGAGCAGTCGATCTCTTGTCGTGTCGCAAGCACGACCGCAGCCGCTGGACGAGAATCTGATCTCACACTGGTTGCTTGACCGCTCGATCGCCTTTCTCAACCACGGCTCCTACGGGGCCACGCCGAAAGTGGTCCTGGAGGCCCAGACCGCATGGCGTACGCGTATTGAGGCCAGACCCGTCGAACAGCTCGATCGGCGCCGCGACGAGATGCTGGGCGGGGCAAAGCAGGCGGTGGCACAGCTCATCAACGCCGAGCCGAAGGATTTCGGGTTCGTCACCAATGCGACCGGAGGGGCCAATGCCGTATTGCGGTCGTTGCAGTTTGGCCGTGGCGACGAGCTGGTGACCACCAACCATGTATACAACGCCATTCGCCAGGCCATGCGTCACGCAGCCGATCGATCCGGGGCGACGGTGATCGAGGTCAAGATCCCGCTGCCCATTGCTTCGCCGGATGTCGTGGTGGACGCGGTTACCGCCGCCTTGACCGGCCGGACGCGCCTTGTTGTGATCGACCACATCACCTCACCAACGGCAATACTGTTCCCGGTCGAGACGATCATCGAGGCGTGCGCAGCGCGTGGCATTGATGTGCTTGTTGATGGCGCTCACGCTCCGGGCATGGTCGATCTGAACGTCGGGCAACTCAATGCGAGTTACTACACCGCCAACTTGCACAAATGGGTCTGCGCACCAAAGGGATCTGCGTTTCTTTGGGTCAGGCCTGACAAACAAAGGGACATCCACCCCAACACCATCAGCCACTTTCTCGGCGAAGGTCTCGCCAAGGAGTTCGCCTGGCAGGGAACCCGCGACATCACGGCCTGGTTATGCGCCAAGGACGCCATCGATTTCATGGCCGGCTTTGGTTGGGACCGGGTACGGCGGCACAATCATGAGCTGGCCACCTGGGTGCAGGCCTTGCTCACCCGGCAGTGGGGCGTCGATCCAAGCACGCCCCTGGATGGATCGATGCTCGGCTCGATGGTCACCGTCGGGCTGCCGGATAACACCCGGCGGCACGAATCAACCGCAGCCTTACAGACGAAGCTGTTTGACCGCTTTCAAATCGAGGTTCCGATCATCGACTGGGACGATCGATGGTGGGTCCGAGCCTCGTGCCAGGTGTATAACACGGCCGATCAATACGAACGACTCGGCGATGCTGTCGTCGAGCTGACTCGCTGAATCAACCCAGATGCAGAAGGAGAACGAATGATGAACCCGCTTGGTCAATTTATTGATGCCTGGAACGACCCGGCGATGCGGCACGCGATGGTCAATCATTTCCCGATCGTATTGTCGGTCATCGGGATTCCCTTCGCCTTGCTCGCCGCGCTTATTGGCAAACGCGCCAAGGCGATGCGCTGGACGGCCCTTGCGTTCTACGTTGCGCTCATGGCGAGCGCATTCGTGACGAGTAACAGCGGCGATGACGCCCACGATGCCATCCAAGGGTCGTTATCAGACGAAGCGCACGAGGTTCTCCAAGAGCATGAGGAGCTCGGCGAAAAGGTCTGGTGGTTCGCGAGCGCGGTGACTCTATTGCTGGGTGTCAGCTTCGTCCGCACTCCGAAGGTGCGCGTCCCTTCGGCATGGGTGGCCGTGGCGGGGAGTCTGTTTCTGGCCGGCTGGGTCGCCAACGCCGCCGATCATGGCGGGCGGCTGGTCTATAAATACGGCGCGGGAACGCCTGACGAGCTTGCCGATCTCTTTGCCTCGGCGGATTCGCCCGTCGAGCCGACGGAAGACGCGCGCGTGGCGTTCTTTCGTAACCAGGTCCGCCCCATCCTGACGGCCCACTGCTTGAGGTGTCACAATCCGACACGGGCCAAGCGTTCGGGGAGGCTTGACCAGTCCACGATTGCCGGTCTGCTGCGAGGCGGCCTATCTGGTCCGGCTCTGGTGCCCGGCAAGCCTGACGAGAGCCTGCTGATTCTGGCCGTGCGGCATGAGGACCCCGATCTTATAATGCCGGCGGGCAAGGACAAACTGACCGACGACCTCATCGCGGTGTTGGAGCGCTGGATCGCCGACGGCGCCGTCTGGGAGCCGTTGGAGTTCGCACGTTCGAGGAATCCCGTACCCGAGTGAATGTACGCCACCCGGCGCCGTCAGGGCGTGTCGGCCGGGGGCGGCGCCGGGTCACCTGCGCTGCTCAAGACGGCAGCTTGCGCTTGGCGAGCCTGCTCGTTCTTGAACAGTACGTACTCGCTGTTGTACCACTGCCACCATTGCCGGATGTCGTAGGCGAGGTACTTGGTGGATTGGCCCCAGTCGTTCGTGGTCATCGCCACGAGTGAGCGATGCACATCCGTGCGGTAATTCACCACTACCGCGTCCATGACCCTCATGATCACCCCTTCGGAAACCACGCCTGGGATCGGCACAAAGACCGCGACATTATTGTCAATGATCGCCTCAACCCGGGCCACGAAGACGCGCTGGGTTGCGATGGCGATCCACGCCAGATCACCCTTCTTCTCCACCTCATCGGCAGTGATCTGGGCAAAGATCAGCAGCGGAATCGCCTGCAGCGCATTGATTCCGCCAGCCAGAATCCCTGCATTGTTCGCGACACGATGCTTGGGACTACGCAGGGCCGTATCAAGCACCCCCAGCACGGACGCTGAGACCGGCGAAGTCATGCGCTCGGCAGCCTCATAGCGGATCTGGGAATCTCGATCGTATATGGCTATCCAGGCCAGGGTCGCTTGGCCCTGCTCGCCCTGGGCTGTGAAATGGTCGAGCATGGCCAGGCGGACATCGTCATCTTCCCGGACCAGAACCTCGATCATGGGCATGAACGCGGCCGGGTCGATGAACTCCTTCAGCTGGGCGATTCCGCGAGCCCGCAATTCCTGGGCCTTCATGTGACCCAGGAACTTGTGCCGGATGAGGCGAAGCTGCTTGGTGTATTGGCGTACCTTGGCGCGGTGGGCCAGCTCTACGTCCGTCGGGCCGTACAACATCTCCACGATGGGGGGGATGGCCCCCTGATCCGGCAAAGGCGTGAGCAGCCCGTAGCGCGGATCGCTCTGATCCCTCGGCTGCGGCGTCTGAGCCCACGCAACCGAAGCAATCGCCAGGGGAAAGCCAACAACGACCGCAAGATCGCGTATTTGCAACATCGTCGCTCCTCTCGATGGGCGTAGCGACATTCTAGCAACGATCGTCGGGCCCAGCGGGGCGACTGCCTGGGCAGACTACGAGTTGGGCGTCGTTAGCAGGGCGACAATGTATTGCAATTTGCCCAGGTCGCTGCGGGCGGCGGCGGCGGCGCTTCGGCTCCGAAACCGACCGAATTGCACCAGATACAGCGTTTGCCCACGCTGGTCACGGCTGGGGACAATCCGCGCTGCACTCAGGCCGTGGTGCATGGCGACCCTAGACACGTCGCCCGCTACACGTTCCGCATGCCGGCGATGCCGAAACGCCCCGGCTTGCAGCGTAAAGAGGATGGGGCGACTGCCGGCATCGGTCGCGTCAATCCCAGCGTCGCCGCCCGCCACCTTGAACCATCGGTCTGCCGATGCCTTATCGTCCGCCTGTTGGTAGGCCATGGCGGCGTGGTAGGCCGCCAGCCGGGCGTCCTCTCCAGTCAGGACCCCTGCGGCGTCTTTCAAGCGCCCCGCCGCCTCGCGCGGGCGGTGCTGGTCCATCAGCACCAAGCCGAGGGCTGCCTTGGCCTTGCCGAGGGTCGGGGGGTGTGATGATCGCGAGGCAGTCGTTAGCCACTGCTCGGCTTGGGCAAGATCGCCCAGTTGATACGCGCACAGCCCCGCCAGGTACGCGGCATCGCCGCCCCGGGGCCCCCTCAAAGAACGCTGCACCCGCACCGCCCGCTTCTGGGCCATCGCATAGCGCTTGGCCTGATAGTCGCTCAGCGCCTGGTCAAGGTCCGCGGCCCGTGGCGTGGATTTACACCCGGCTTGCCCAATCGCCATGGCCACACAGATCACCACCCCGACGCCGATGCGGATCGTCGCTCGATCGGCGTCTGCATGGTGCGATTGGCGAGTCACGCTGGGGAACGTATCGTACCGACACGGCCAACCTCGCCACTTTGTTTGGGCGCCCCACTACAGATGCGCATCGTCAAGCCGATCATCCGCCGACTGCTGCTGGCCCCTGGGCGTGTGGCCGTGGTGGATGACAGACGCGAGTGGAGGGCCTACCAGCTCTATTTCGGCGCCCTGCACCTTGCCAAGGCCATCCAGCGCACCAGCGACGCCCAACACATTGGCCTGATGCTGCCCACGTCGGCCCTGTTTCCCATGGCCATGCTCGGCACGTGGATGCTGGGACGGACCATCGTGCCGCTGAACTACCTGCTCAAATCGCAGGATCTGGAATATGTCATCGCCGACGCCGACCTCGACACCATCGTCACCGTCACGCCGATGATTGACTACGTCGGTAGCCTGCCTGCGGGCATCAACCAGATCCGGCTCGATGAGATGAGCTTCAAGGGCCTGCCGCCGATGCGGCGATGCCGCCGGCGGCGAGACGATCACCTCGCGGCTCTGATGTACACCTCCGGGACATCCGGGAAACCCAAGGGGGTGATGCTCACGGTGGGGAATCTGGCCGCGAATGTCCGCCAATGTGTCCAATGGGTCGGCTTCACGCGATCCGACAGCGTGCTGGGCGTTCTGCCGCAGTTCCACAGCTTCGGCCTCACCGTCCTGACCCTGCTGCCGTTCACTGTCGGGTGCAAGGTCATCTATACCGCCCGATTCCTGCCCCGAAAGATCCTCACGCTTCTTCGCACCCACCGGCCGACCGCAATGATCGGCATCCCCTCCATGTACAACGCTTTCCTGCAATCCAAGAGCGCGACCGCCGAAGACTTCTCCTCGCTGCGATACATCGTCTCCGGCGGCGAGCCCTTGCCCCGGTCGGTGTTCGACGGATTCGCCCAACGGTTCAATGTCGCGATCAAGGAAGGCTACGGCCTGACCGAGACCGGTCCGGTGACCAACTGGTGTCGGCCCCAGGACGACAAGGTAGGGTCGGTCGGCATGGCCCTGCCTGATGTCCAGCAGAAGATCGTCGCGACGGACGGGACTCGCCTCGGGGTGGATGAAGACGGCGAAGTCTGCGTCCGCGGCCCCAACATCATGCCCGGGTACTTCAAGCTGCCCCAGCAGACCGCCGAGGTCTTCGACGACGAGGGGTATTTCAAGACCGGCGACATCGCCCGGGTCGATGCCGACGGCTTCCTTCACATCACCGGCCGCATCAAGGAGATGCTCATCATCGGCGGGGAGAACGTCTTCCCCCGCGAGATCGAGGAAGCGCTCAACGCCCACCCCGACGTTAAAGACTCAGCGGTCATCGGCATGCCGGACCCGGCCCGCGGCGAAGTCCCGTTAGCCTTTGTCGAGATCTGCGAGGGCGCGGCGTTC
Organism: Planctomycetota bacterium; assembly: GCA_022566725.1. Taxonomy (GTDB): domain Bacteria; phylum Planctomycetota; class Phycisphaerae; order Phycisphaerales; family SM1A02; genus JADFFQ01. The sequence goes on along the minus strand of JADFIM010000010.1, from coordinate 408 downwards.
GACCAATCCGCCTTGCGCTCCCACTGCCGAGAGCGACTGGCCCAGTTCAAGGTCCCCCGCGAGATTCGGGTGCTCCAAGAGCTGCCTCGTAATCCCACCGGCAAGATCATGCGCCGCGAGCTGAGCGTACAGACCACGGATTTACCGTCCGGCGAAGCTCCGGCGGTGCTCGGACACAAGGATCAACCCGACTGAGACGCATGCCTGGATGCCCCGATGCCTCGATGCCTTGGTGCCTGGATGATGACCCGGGTCTTCCTCGTCCGCCGCGGTCCGCCGAGGCGGATCAGACCCGGCTTCGCCTGGTGCCTCGATGCGTGGATTCGGCTCCAAAACCAGCCTGCCGGCCGCCGCACGCAGCATTTTCTGCCCAGGAATCTGTCCATCCAGAAATCACCAAAAAACGCA
>JADFIM010000153.1 GCA_022566725.1 Planctomycetota bacterium | reverse complement strand
GAGCAGGGGCGGGCGTACGCGATGAACCGCCTCCTCGACGGGCTGCGGTATGCCGACGTGAGCGATCCGGAGCGAACGGTGCTGTTCTATGAAGCTCAGTTCGGCAGCCCGCTCGCTGGAGGTCCGGAGCTGCTGCCGGCCCAGCCTCGCTACCAGCAAGGCTATGTGATTATGTTCGTGGATGGTCACGTTGAGAACGTGATCCCGGAGGCGATTGATTCGTTGGTGTGGCAGCCTTAGGCGAAGGCGCGGCCGACGCTGAGGTATGATGCGCTGCGGGGCGGGCGATGGGCTCCGCCGACTTGGGTACGGTTGGACGACTTGAGAGGGACACGGAAATGATGGATCAACCGTCGCCTCCGAAGGCGCCGCCGATCACACCCGGCGAGATTCCCACCTCTGGGCCGACGAAAACATCGGTGATGGCGATCGCCAGTTTGGTGCTGGGGGTTCTGGGGTTCTGCACCGGTGGGCTGGGCGGGCTGATCGGGGTCATCCTGGGCATCTTGGCCCTCGTCTCCATCAACAAGAGTGCCGGGCGACTGGGCGGCCAAGGCCTGGCCATCGGCGGAATCGTGGTCTCCGGGGTCGGTCTGATCGCCGGTCTGATCGTCGGGTTCCTGGCGATCGGGCCCCTGTTGTTGATGCCTTCACTCAGTGCCGGCCGCCAGGCTGCGCAGAACATCGTGTCGATGAACTCACTGCGCCAGGTCGGCCTCGCCGCAGAGTCGTATGCAATGGACTACAACGACTATCTGCCGCGCAGCGATGATTGGGTTGATCTGCTCGACGGGTATGTGCAGGACGCCGACGCAGTCGTTTCATTGTCGAGGTCGCCCGAGCAAGGGCGGGCCTACGCCATGAACCGCCTCCTCGACGGGCTGCGCTACGCGGACGTGAGCGATCCGGAGCGAACGGTGCTGTTCTATGAAGCTCAGTTCGGCAGCCCGCTTGCGGGAGGTCCGGAGCTTCTTCCGGCCCAGCCTCGCCACCACCACGGCTATGTGATTGTGTTCGTGGATGGGCACATTGAGAACGTGATCCCGGAGGCGATTGATTCGTTGGTGTGGCAGCCGTAGGCGGGCGCGGCCGGCGGCGCTTGGAGGTCGTCGCAGAGCCGCAAGCGGCTTGCGCGCGAGTGCGAACGCCGGGCCAGCGTCCTCATTCCACCTTTTGGATTTGCCAGTACTCCAGCTCGATGGGGGCTTGCCGGCCGAAGATGCTCACCAGCACGCGGACCAGGCCCTTGTCAGGCAGCACCTCGTCCACGCTGCCCTCGTAGTTCTGGAACGGCCCTTCCTTGATAATGACGTAGTCGCCGGGGACGAACTCCATCTTGACCGTGGGAGTTTCCTCCGGGCGGCGTGAATCAAAGAGCATCTTCTCGACTTCGTGTTTCTTCATGGGTGTCGGCCGGCCGGCGGTACCCACGAAATCGCCCACCCCGGTGGTCTCTTTGATGAGGAAGAACACGTCCTGGGGAATCCGCCCATCGGATTCCAACTGCATCTCGACGAAGATGTAGCCGGGATAGAGCTTGGTTTCGGTGATGCGGGTCTTGCCGCCCTTGAGGGTCTTGGTTTTTTCGGTGGGGACCATGATTCGCCCCACGCGCTGCTCCAGCCCCTCAATCTGCACTTTGCGCAACAGCGTCTCGCGGACGAAATTCTCCTTGTTCGACGCCACGCGAAGGACAAACCAGTCCATGCCCTCGCGGTACATGGGTAGGTCTGCGGCGGGATCGAAGGGTGCTTCCTCCTCGCCTTGGGCGGTGGTTGCGGTGTCGCTCGCCGGTTGGGACGAGGAGTCTTGGCGGCGGCCCTTCTTTGAGGAGGGCGGAGCCGGCTTGGAGGTGGCGACGCCGGCGCCACGGAGTGTCGTGGCAGCCGAGCCTGTCTGCGCCGAGGAGTGAGCCGGCGCCGCGGCGGGGGCGGTGTGGTGCTTCACGTCACCGGCTGGATCGCCGGATTCCTCACGGGTGAGATCGGGCTTGGTGGCCTCGGCGGTATCAGACATGCCCGGCTCCTGTGGGTCGGTGTCGGGGACGCTGGATGATGATGAATTGCTCATGATGGCGTGGCAGCAGGGTGGTCATCCGGCCGCCTCGAGAATCTTGGCCCACGTGAACAATGGGGCGTAAACCAAGTAATCCAGGAAGGAGATGATCAACGCGATGACGAATGTGAGGCCGATCACCACGATCGTCGATCCTCTGATTTCCCGGCGAGTGGACCAATTGACCTTTTTCATCTCGCCTTCGGTGGCGATGAGAAAATCCACGACCTTTGGCTTGCGACCAATGAGGTAGTATCCCAACCAGGCCGCGCCGCCGCACACGAACACGAACGCCACCGTCTGCGTGTAGATCGGCTCGAGACCCCCGATGCGGGCGTTCTTCAGATTGTCCCAAAGCCAAGCCGCGCCCATCAGCGCGAGTGTGCCCAGCGCGATCGCCGACATCATCCTCGTCCAGTAGCCTTGTCCTTTCTTGTAGATGACCATGGCACTTCCGTGGAGGTTTCCTTCAGGCGTTGTTGCGGCGGCGGGCAAACCCAGGCAACACGCCAGGGGTGACTCGAACACCCAACCTGCGGATTTGGAATCCGCTGCTCTGCCAAATTGAGCTACTGGCGTATGCGCGAATCTCCTTTGCGTAAGTGTGTTGCTCGGTCTGCGGGAACGTGCCCCGATCTCTACTCCACGTTGACCTGAATCTACTTACGCTTGATCTTATGCAATGTATGCTTGCGTAGCCGTGGGCTGTATTTCTGCAGCCCGGCTTTCATCTTTTCGGGGATGCCCCCTTTGACGCGGAGGCTCGTGCGGTAGTTCAGGTCCTTCGTCTCGGTGCACTGGAGCCAGACGTATTCGCGGTCTGTGGATCTCTTGCCCTTGGCCATGGTATTGAGCCTTCAGCGGTGATTCGTTCGTCTCACACGACGCTCGCCATCAGCGACGAGGACAGAAGCTGGTCGCTGAAAGTTGACCGCTATTCAAGGATTTTTGTCACGACGCCGGACCCAACGGTTCGGCCGCCCTCACGAACCGCGAACCGCAGACCATCCTCCATGGCGATGGGCTTGCCTTCGAGGTCCACCGTGAGTTGGATGTTGTCCCCAGGCATGCACATCTCGGCACCGCCCAACAGATCCAGCTTGCCGGTCACGTCCGTCGTTCGGAAGTAGAACTGCGGTTTGTATCCGGAAAAGAACGGGGTATGGCGGCCACCCTCCTCCTTGGTCAGCACATAGACCTCGGCTTCGAACTTGGTGTGCGGCGTGATGGATCCAGGCTTGCACAGGACCTGACCGCGCTCGACGTCCTCCTTCTCAATGCCGCGGAGCAGGCAGCCGGCATTGTCGCCTGCCTGGCCGTGATCCAACGTCTTGTTGAACATCTCGACCCCGGTCACGATGGTCTTTCGGGTTTCCGGATGCAGCCCGACGAGCTCGATCTCATCGCCGACCTTCACCATCCCGCGCTCGATACGGCCGGTCACGACCGTGCCGCGACCCTTGATCGAGAACACATCCTCGATGGGCATGAGGAACGGCTTGTCGATCTCGCGGGTCGGCTCGGCGATATAGCTGTCCAGCGCTTCGAGCAGCTCATCGATCGCCTTGCAAGATTCATCGTCCTTGCCCTCGGACTCCATCGCCTTCAGGGCCGAGCCCTTGATGATGGGAATATCATCGCCGGGGAAATCGTATTGCGTCAGAAGCTCGCGGACCTCCAGCTCAACAAGCTCCAGCAGTTCGGGGTCATCCACGGCGTCAACCTTGTTGAGGAAGACAACCATGCCGGGCACGCCGACCTGGCGGGCGAGCAGGATGTGCTCGCGTGTCTGCGGCATCGGGCCGTCGGTCGCCGCGACCACCAGGATCGCCCCGTCCATCTGGGCCGCGCCGGTGATCATGTTCTTGATGTAGTCGGCGTGGCCGGGGCAGTCCACATGCGCGTAGTGGCGGTTATCCGTTTCGTACTCCTGATGGCTGGTGGCGATGGTGATCCCGCGCGCCTTCTCCTCGGGCGCATTGTCAATCTGGTCGAACGTCCGGACCTTCGCCTGACCCTTCAGCGCCTGGCGCATGGTGATCGCAGCGGTCAACGTCGTCTTGCCGTGGTCGATGTGGCCGATCGTGCCTACGTTCACGTGAGGCTTCGTTCTTTGAAAAACAGTCTTGGCCATTTTCGGCGGTCTCCATCAAGTCGTTGGGCGGGGTCGTTGCGACATTTCCCGCCATGGTATTGGAAATCGGTCGCGCGTGGATCTTCCACGCTCGACCCGGCGTGCCCAAAGCAGGCGGGGTCTCCCATCAGGCGCCCCGCGTCAAGCCACCGATGGGACTTGAACCCATGACCTCACCCTTACCAAGGGTGTGCTCTACCACTGAGCTACGGTGGCCTGTCGGCGGCCTGGAGCCCAGGCACGATCCAGCCCCCTGCGACGAAAAACCGTCCCGAAGACGGGACGGAAGTCCAAGTCTAGCCGCTTGGGCGGTCCTGGCAAGGGCTCGTTCCGAGAATGTTGCGACCAGCTGGCCCGGCGCCGCCTCCGGCAACCGTCAGCAGACCTATTCGGGCACCTGGTTGCTGGTCAGATCTCGCACTCGGACGCGGTCGCCTCGGGTCGGCTGGCCACCTGGATTCGAGGTCAGCTCCAAGTCATCCAAGTTCTCCCACCGGCCTCTCGTGGCCACGTGCCCGTCCAGGAAGAGCATCAGGCAAACGCCCGAGTAGCGGAAATCCACCTCCAGCGTCGGCGTCGACCCCGACGGACCAAGCGTCGGACCCGCCTGGAACGGCTCAGGTTCGTCCTCGATGGTCTCGCCGGCCACCGAATCCACCAGGTACATCGACCGCTCCGGGGCCTTGATCTGCCCGGTGGTGTAGAACCTAGCTTCGGGATCAACGTCTTGATCGACGTTGAAGAAATTGTTGGCCGCGAAATATCCGGGCTGGCCGATCTCCTGTGCGCCCGAGCCGAAGGGCGTGGGTTCAGTGCCTCCGGGTGGCGCGGGGCCGGTGCCGCCGGGGGCGGGCGCGTTGCGTTTGTTGAGCGCTGCGGAGCGGAAAGGATTCTCCAGGTCGCCTCCGAGCCGGTCGTACAGCGCCTGATCCGGCGAGTCGAAGCGGTAGTCGTATCCCGTGGTCGATGGAGTCTCGGGAAAAACGCCACCCTCGAAGACCGTCCAGAGGATGTCCGTCCACGTTCCCTTGTGTGGCTCGCCCAGTGGTGGGCTGGCGGCGGAACGCACCTTGCCCTTGTACGCGTTGCCGTTGTAGTTGAACTGGCTGGGCACAATGAACTCACGGTTGTCCGAGGAATACATCCTCATCCACGTGCCGATCTGTCGCATGTTGGACATGGATTTGGTCATCTGGCCGCTGCTGAAGACGCCGGCGAGCGCCGGGAGCAGCAGGCCGAGCAGGACAACGATGATCCCGATGACGACCATCAGCTCGGTCAGGGTGAATCCACGGCGAGCGTTCATGGCGATGCTCCTTGTCAGCATCCGATAGATCAGCCTTGCAAGGGCTCTGCCACAGCATAGGCCGCGAGCGCGGACGGTCCAGCCTCTCAAGAGAATACGCAGAAGTGCCCATAAGGGGTGCAGTGACCTGCCGTAGGCGCCCAGACGCCCCGATCAGCGCCGGCGACGGCGGCCGTGCCACCCAAGGCCGGCGAGGGCGAGCAACGCCAGCGATCCGGGGGCGGGGATGTAGAAGGATGCCGTGCCGTTCTTTGTGGGAGGCCCGCCGTCGCTGTAGCCGACGGTAAGTATCCCGCTGACGATGCCGGGAATTCCGTTGGCGTCATTGAGCGGCGTGAACACCGCGATCAGCACCTCTCCGTTCGGCCCCGGCACCCCTTGACCGTTCGGCGCAAATGGGTTGAACCAGGCGCCGATGACATTGTTGCCGTTTATGAAGGCATTTTTATCAAAGGAGGGAGAGAGCATCGTGGTATTGTCATCGCCGGTCATGAGACCGATGGTGACGAATGAGTCAGCATCCGGGTTGTCCGAGATGCCGGTCTCAAACTCGGTAAACGGCAGGGCCGATTGTCCCATCCCACCGATTGAGTTGTGGAAGAAACCAGTCGTGCTGGTGACGTTGGCGTTGAACACGATATGCAGGATGTCAGTCGGATCATCGAAGATGGCGTAGAGTGCGTACTCCATCAGCCCATCATCGTTGTCAGTGATGTCCACGACCTCCAGACCGATGAAGGTAGCGGATGCGACGCTTGATACAGAGACGATCGTCGCCACAGCAATCGCTGCTGCCCTCAATTCCCTTCTCATCGTTCGAATGCTCCCAATGATTACTCTTCTCTACACGCTCACGGACTGCACTCCGGGCATTCGCCGATCTGCCCGAGGAGCAAGGTAAGATCATCCGCGTTCACACAGCCGTCACAGTTGAAATCAGCGGCTGGGTCGCACCCACGTCAAGGACGATCGCGCAGGCCCAGCGGAGACCGTCAGGCCGACGAGGGAATTTCATGACCGGCATCTCTCTTCTCTTCTCCTTTGTTCGCAGGCGGCGAAGGAACGACGCGAGGCGAATCTCTCCTCACGCAAATATAACCCTCTTTGGGCCGATTCTGCAGTGCAATTTCAGCGTTTTCGCCAAATTTCACAGAGGCGGCGGCTGTAGAGGGCTCTCAAGAGCGCCGGTGCCCGCTGGCGTCGCGCGCGATTCAGCCGAGGTTCATGGTCATGAGGAACTCGGCGTTGGACTTGGTCTTGACCATGCGCCCCCTCAGCAGCTCCATCGCCTCGACGACGGACATGTCCGCTACGACCTTTCGCAGGCGGCTGACCAGCTCGAGTTCTTTGGGGTCCAGCAGCAGCTCTTCACGTCGGGTGCCGGAGGCGGAAATGTCGATCGCCGGCCAGATTCGTTTCTCCACCAGTTTCCTGGTGAGGTGCAGTTCAGCGTTGCCGGTGCCCTTGAACTCCTCGAAGATGACCTCGTCGGCCTTGGAGCCGGTGTCCACAAGCGCGGTGCCGAAGATCGTGAGCGACCCGCCGTCCTCGATGTTGCGGGCTGAGCCGAAGAACTTCTTGGGCTTGATCAGCGCCTGGGTATCCACGCCGCCGGTGCCGATCTTC
>JADFIM010000152.1 GCA_022566725.1 Planctomycetota bacterium | reverse complement strand
CTCTTCTTGCTCTACACCTCCGGCTCGACCGGCAAGCCCAAGGGCATCCTGCACACCACCGGCGGGTACATGGTCTACACCTACCTCACGAGCAAGTACGTCTTCAACCTCGTGCCCGACCGCGGGCAGGTCTACTGGTGCACGGCCGACATCGGCTGGGTCACCGGGCACAGCTACATTGTCTATGGCATCCTGCCGACCCGCGTGCCGAGCTTCATGTATGAGGGTGCGCCGAACTTCCCAGCCGAAGATCGCTTCTGGGACATTGTCGAGCGGCACAAGGTCACGCAGTTCTATACTGCTCCGACGGCGATTCGCGCCTTTATGAAATGGGGCGATGAGCACCCCCGCAAGCACGATCTATCCAGTCTGAAACTGCTGGGCACGGTGGGTGAGCCGATCAACCCCGAAGCGTGGATGTGGTACCGCCGCGTCATCGGCTCCGAACGCTGCCCGATTGTCGATACGTGGTGGCAGACGGAGACCGGCGGGCAGTTGATCATGCCGATGCCCGGGGCGACGCCGGCCGTCCCCGGGAGTTGCACGCTGCCGTTCTTTGGTATCGACGCTGCGGTGGTCAATGAGCAGGGCGAAGAGCAGCCGGCCAACGTCGGCGGGCTCCTGGTCATTCGCAAACCCTGGCCGGCCATGCTCCGCGGAATCTACGGCGACCGCCAGCGGTTCATCGACACGTATTTTTCGCGGATTCCCGGGGCCTACTTGACCGGCGACGGGGCTCGGCGTGATGAGCGCGGCTACTTCTGGATCATGGGCCGGGTCGATGATGTGATCAACGTGGCCGGCCATCGTCTCGGCACGATGGAGGTTGAGTCGGCTCTGGTCAGCCACCCGGCGGTGGTGGAGGCCGCGGTGGTCGGCATGCCCCACGAGATCAAGGGCACCGCCATCGCTGCGTTTGTTACACTTGACCAGAGCCACAGTCCCAGCCCGGCGCTGCGCGATGAGCTTTTCCATCATGTGGGCAAGGAAATCGGCGCGATCGCTCGGCCGGACCTGATCCGCTTCACCGATGCCCTACCCAAGACGCGCTCGGGCAAAATCATGCGCAGGCTTTTGCGCGACATCGCCGCCGGCACCGATACGAAACAGGACACCACCACGCTGGAAGATATCTCCGTCCTCGCCCGCCTGCGCGAGAGCGAAGAAGGGTGACGGGGAAGGCATCGAGGCACCAAGGCATCAAGGTAATCGAGACAGCCCACCGCCGTGGTGCGATGGGCTGTGATCGACGAGCGCGACCCACGCTCCTCGCCGGGGATAGCTATGATGAATCTGAGTAATGAGCAAGTATCAGCCGCATCGATGCGATTTTTGTACGGGTACCGTTCAGCCTATCGTTGCCAACGCTGAGCCCATCCATGTGCGCGGTGGATTGGTGCTGCTGGACGGCGTTATCATTGGCAAATGTGATCGTTGCGGTCACTGCTACTTTCCCGCCGAGGTTGTGAAGCGTGCCGAGCGCGCGGCAGAGAACCCCCAAGAGGCTTCTCAGGTTCGGACGATTCCAGTCGTTGCAGCTTGAACAGCCCCCCCTTGGAGCATGCAGCGTCAAGATCACGTGGCGGATTCTGCGCCACATTCCCGCCGGCACCGACATCAAGCAGCAGAACACGACGTTGTGAGACAGCGGACGGATTTCCGCGGATATGCATCCGCTACGGCCAGGGTACGCTCCTTGCAACCCAGACGGGCAGCGGCGGTAACCTACAATCGGGCCGACGATGACGACGTTTTCGTACATCGCGCGTGATCCGGCTGGTCAGCGGGTGGTCGGCACGCTGAGGGCGGCGAGCGAACAGGCGGTGCTGGCGGACCTGGCGGGGCGGGATCTGGCGCCGGTACGAGTCCGCCGGGTTCATGAAGGGCCGCGCCTAAAACGAAGAGTGTCGTCGCAGCACCTGGCCACGGCCTATCGCCAGCTATCCGATCTGTTGCGCGTGGGTATGCCGCTGCTTGGAGCGATGCGGCTGCTGGCAAAGAGCAAATCCAACCCTCGCTTGGCCGCTGTGATGGCCACGATCGCCGAGGACCTCGCCCAAGGATCGCGTCTCGCCGACGCCATGACCAGGCACGCCGACGTCTTCGCCCCGATCCAGGTCGCCATGATTCGTGCCGGCGAACGGGGCGCGTTCCTCGAAGAGGTCCTCGGGCGGCTCGGCACGTTCCTGGAAAACCAGGCGCAGATGCGGGCGAAAGTCATCGGCAACCTCATCTACCCGGTGTTGCTGCTGACGGTGGGACTGGCGATTGTGGTGGCGGCGTTGGTGTTCTTCGTGCCCAGGTTTGGGGATTTCTACGGCCGCATTGAGCTGCCGCTGCCGACGAGAATCTTACTCGGGGCGTCGGCGCTGCTGACCGACTATTGGCTGGTCTTGCTCCTGCTGCTGGTGGGGGCGGCGCTGGCGTATTCCTGGTTGATGCGTCGGCCACAGGTGAGGGAGTCGGTCGCCCGCTGGCAGCTTGGCCTGCCCAAGGTGGGGACCCTGATCAGCAGTCTCGCGGTGGCACGCTTTACGCGAATCCTCGGCACGTTGCTGGCCAACGGGGTGCCGATGCTGTCCGCGATGCAGATCAGCCGCAGCGCCGTAGGTCACGTCTTGCTGACCAAGGCGATCGACCGGGCCGCCGAAGCCGTACGGGCGGGCGAACCCTTGGCCGCACCCCTGGCCGATAGCGGAATGATCGCTGAGGACGTGACCGAGATGATCGCCGTGGGTGAGTCGGCGAATAACCTTCCCGAAGTGCTCCTCACCATTGCCCAGACTATCGAGACGCGCGTCGATCGAATGCTGAGCCTGTTCGTGCGGTTGATGGAGCCGCTGCTGTTGCTGGTTCTGGCCGGGGTAGTGCTTTTCATCTTCTTCGCCCTGATCGTGCCGATGCTGCGACTGAGCTCGGCCATTTCCACCTGAGATGTACGGCATCTTTGCGGCCCGTAGACGGTAGGATCAGTAGACGGCCGTGGTCTGCCGGGCCGAGTCTGCGGCCCTACTATGGTCTTCGTCACCTGCGGCGCCGCCGCGACGGGGCGGGCCGTTTGGTTCTCAGTTGATACGTCTGGTGGAAGGATGCACACCGTGTTGACCAAGCGACGACGCCACGATTCGCCGACGCGGGCCCGGCGGGCCTTCACCCTCATCGAACTTCTGATCGTGATCGCGATTCTCCTGGCGATCGGCGGCCTGGTGGTCGTCAATCTGCTCCCGAAAAAGGAGGAGGCGGATATCAACCTGATGCAGGCCCAGATCGATCAGTTCGACGCATCGCTGAAGTACTTCAAGCTGGCCATGAATCGTTACCCGACCGAGGAGGAGGGCCTTCGCGCGCTGTGGAGCCGGGACGCCGTCGAAGACGAGGAAGACGCCCAGCGATGGAAGGGGCCGCATCTGGACAGCCCGAACCCGCGCGATACTTGGGGCAGCGAATGGATCTATCGCTAGCCAAGCGAGATCGAGGGGTTGGCCTACGACATCATTTCACTCGGGCCGGACAAAGAGCAAGACACCGCCGACGACATCACCAACCATGATCGGCTGCGCGACGATGAGGGTCAGTTGCCCGAAGATCTCGACTTTACGCCTCCGGTCACCGGCGATGGATCCTGATCAACCAAGGCGCCTGCGATGAACCGGCGCGGCCTGACACTTCTGGAATTGTTGCTGGCGATCGGCTTGCTGTTGGCGATGGCGGCGCTGGCTCTTCCCACCGTCCTGAAAGGCTTCGGCGAGCGGGCGTTTGAGTCCAGCGCCGAAGTTGCTCGCAACCAGTTGCTGCTGGGGAGAGCCCACGCCCAGGCTGCCGGTCAGCCGGTCGAAGTCACCTATTACAGCCCTCCATCGCGGATCGAAGCTCGTCTCTTTCGAGCCGGCCTGCGTGGTTTTGACCAAAGGCAGTACCGGCGAGCCGCCAGGTCGGCCGACGATGGCCTCAATGATGAACTGCTGTTCGGTGACGAGAAGTCCGATCCCGAAGCGCTGATCCCGGAAGGTTGGGCGTCTCGGCACTTAGCGAACGGAGTATGGATTACGGATCGCCCCCCAAGCCGCGCCTCTGGATTTGATGAAGGTGAGCTTGCCGCCGTCGAGGGTGACCGTCAGCCCCGTGACGGCCTGTCCGAGCCGCGCCGGCGCATTCGCCTGGCGGTGTTCCTGCCCGACGGTTCCGCCCTGCTAGGTGAACCGGCGTGGATCGGCGATGCAGACGGCCGGCTGGGCAAGATTCAGGTCAATCCCTGGACGGGCTTACCGAGTTTCCAGCGGTTGGCTCAAGCGGAAGGTCAATCGCATCCGCTGGATGAAGCCCAGCGGCCGGACGAGCCTGATTGGTTCGCCCCGGATCAGGGCGAGCCGCAGGAGACGCCCCAACAACCCAAAGATGGTGAGGCCGACAACGAAGTCGAGGAGGTGATTGAGCCGTGAGTCGAGCCCGCTCCCGGATTCATACACCATCGCGTCGAGCAGTGATTCTCTTCGAGGTGATGCTGTCGATAGCGCTGTTTGTGGGCTCGGCAGCTTTTTGCCTGGGTGCTACGAAGTCCCTCTTCGGTGCGTTGGATCGGGCCAAGCGACGCCAGGTCGCGGTCGATTTGGCTCGATCAAAGCTCGCCGAGCTGGAAGTGGGGCTGATCACGCTGGGCGACCTCCGCGGCGAGTGGTCGGGAGCCGTCGGATCGCACGAGGCGGCCGATGAGTTTGATCGCTTGGACCGCAGGCCGCGATGGAGCTTCGAGGTCAGGACGTCTCGCACAGTTTTCGCCGGACTGCTTCTGGTTGAACTCACCGTCAATGAGAGCCCGGGCGAGGCCGGTGCAGCGTTTGATTCCGATGGGATCAGCTACACACTTCGCCAGCTTATGCCGCTGCGTGAGTCGGACGTCGAAGCGTACCAGGAGGATGACCTGCTTCGGGGACTACCGGAGGCCGGGACGTGAGATTGCAGACGCCGCGTGTGCACCGCCGGGCGTTCACCCTGCTGGAGATGGTGATCGCTATTGCGCTGGTCTTGGCGCTTGTCGGATCGATGTTCGCCTTCGTGTTCGATCTGCTCTCGTCGCGAGCGCGAGCGTTGGACTTCGCAGCAAAGCAGCTTGCGGCAACCACGCTGATCGAGCGAGTCGAGGCCGATCTACTTTGCTGTGTGGTTGGCGACCAGGCTTCCGGTGCCGGGGTCGAAGGCGACGCGACGCGGCTGCGAATCATGGCCCGTGCGGTGGCCGCGAGCCTGGCCGAGCGCGGCGCCGAGGACCCGGCGGTGTTCGGCGATCTTCAGTTGGCCGAGTATCGCTTCAACGACCGCAGCGGACTCGTCGAAGCCAGGCGCGGGCCGCTGGGTGAGGGGGAATCGGGCTCGACGGGGTTTGTTGCCGTCGGAGGCCCGGTGCACAAGGTGCGATTTCGCTACCTCGACGCCACGACCTGGCGGGACTCGTTTGATAGCCTCTCAGCGGATCGTCTGCCGAAGGCCGTCGAGATCGCAGTGTGGTTCGATGCCTGGCCTGGAGATGAGACAACGCCGCTGCCGCCCAACGATGAGCCGGTGGATGCGGCCGTTGGCGATCGGTTGACCTTCGACTCCGCGGCCGGGTTCGACGAGCAGGCCTATGCGCGACGCAGCGATCTGGATTTGTTTGATGAGCCCCAGCCCGATCACATTCGCGTGATCATCGTTCCGGACGCATCGCCCGACGATGGACAATCGTCTGATGGCGGGCAGTCCTTCAGCGAGGGGGCATCGATCGAAGCACCATGAACTCGATTCACAGCTACCCTGATCGTGGGTTTGTCCTGATCACCGTCCTGGTCGTGATGGGCGGTGCATTGCTGCTGGCCACGAGCCTGCTGTTCGTGGCCCAAGCTGAGATCGCCGGGAGCGCCGGCACCGCTGATGCGGCGCGCAGTCCAGGGCTCTGGCCTGGTCGGGCGTCCAGGCGGTCGTGAGCCGCCTCAACGAGCAGCGGTCGGTGATCCTCGACGGCCGGATGCCCCGCCTTGATGAGCGCTACGTTATTTACGACGCCGGATCGCGGCTCGGGGTGGTCTGGTTACTTCCACTTGGTCCGGACGGCGGGCGGCTCGTTCCGGAAGCCGGCAAGCTTGACCTCAACCATGTCGATGCCCAGATGCTCACCGCGACGGGTCGGATTGATGAGCCGCTGGCCCGGACCGTGATTGAGTATCGCGAGGAACAGCTCGGCCGGCCGTACCAATCCGTTGGTGAGTTGCTGCGCGTGCCCGGCCTTTCCCCGGAAACCCTGTACGGCCCCATCGAAGAGCTGACCGTCATGGATGACGCGACGCTCGGGAACCAAGGCGGTATCGAGCGTCTCTCCACGGGGATTGTTGGCAATGGTCCGCGGGGGCTTGGTGATGTGGTGACGGTGTACGGATTCGAGCCGGCTATACAGCAAGACACAACGCGGCGGATCAACCTCAACGTCCAATGGTCGCAGGATCTCGCTCGGCGCGTTGAAGCGCGCTTCGACCGCGAGGCGAGCGAGGTACTTCAGCGGATGCTCCAAGGCGGAACCACCTTCGACACGGAAGCGAAGCTCTTCCAGGTTCTTCGATTCTTCGAGGTGCCTCCGGAGGATTGGCCCCAGATCATCGACGTGTTCACCGCCGAAGCCGGCGAATTCCACTTCGGCCGGTTGGACATCAACACGGCTCCGTATGAGGCCCTGGTGGCGCTGCCTGGTCTGGAACCCGAGCAGGCCGCCCGGATCGTCGAGGTGCGCGACGACCTGCCCGCACAACAGCGGGCGACCATCGCCTGGCCGGCCATCCAGGGAATTGTCCAGCCGGAAGCCTACGACGAGCTGGCCGGGCGAATCACCACCCGCAGCTGGACCTATCGCGTGCGACTCGCAGCTGGGGAGGTGGATGCTGGCTCGCCGGATGATCCTCCAGCCGGGGCGGTCATTTACGAAGCGGTGATCGACCTCTCGGCTCCACGGCCGCGCGTCGCCTTTCTGCGCGATATCACATTGCTGCAAACGACGGCCATGCTCGCGGTCAACGCCTCGCTCGCTCACGTCGAGTCATCGCGGCGATTCGCCGCCACTGATGATGAACCGGCTGATTACGATGCTGTGGATTCGGTTGCCGCAGGGGCGGATGACGGCCCGTTCGAGGACG
>JADFIM010000151.1 GCA_022566725.1 Planctomycetota bacterium | reverse complement strand
TCGTCGTGCAGCCTGCAGTCACACGTTGCGGCGGGAGGCGTTGACCCCCGCTCGCGACGCATCTAGCATCCGCGTCCCCGATGTTGGAGCGCATTGTGCCGACCGCCGTTATCAGCGACATCCACGCCAACCTCGAGGCGCTCCAGGCGGTGCTCGATCACATCGACACCCAGAACATCGATCGCATCATCTGTCTGGGCGATATTCTCGGCTACGGCCCGAGCCCGGTGGAGTGCGTCGATCTGGTGGCGGCGCGCTGTGAATGGTCGTTGATGGGCAACCACGACTTCGGCGTGGTCTACGAGCCGACCAACTTCAACCTCGCCGCGGAGCAGGCCGCGTACTGGTCCAGAGAGCAGTTCGAAGCTCAACCGGGCAGCGACAAAAGCGCCAAACGTTGGGAGTTCCTCAGTCGGCTGCGCGTGCGGGTGAGCTTCGACAGCTTCCTGTGCGTTCACGGCACGCCCCGCCGGCCGATCAACGAGTATCTCTTCCCGGAGGACGCCGTGAACTCTCCCGTGAAGATGCAGCAGATCTTCGAGCTGATCGACCGGTACTGCCTGGTCGGCCACACCCATGTCCCCGGGGTGTTTACCGACGAGCCGGACTTCTATCCGCCGGAGGATCTTGACGGGGAATACAAGCTTCGCGAGGATGAGAAGGCGATCATCAACCCCGGCTCGGTCGGCCAACCGCGCGACCTCGACCCGCGAGCCAGCTACGCCGTCATTGACGACGATCGCGTCAGATTCATCCGCCTGGAGTACGATATCGATGCGGTCGTGGCCAAGATCCGCAGCGTCCCGGAGCTTCTGGATTGGCTGGGTGACCGGCTCTACGAAGGCAGATAACTCGCGGCCGCCCGAGTGGCGCGACCGCCCGGTGGGCCGATGATCGTCGGTGTCTTCCCGCATGGATCCTCGCGCACGACGCATTCTCATCACCGTTTTCGTGCTTGCCTTGGCCGGCGGCGTCGTGATGTCGATGCTGCTGCCAAAGCGGTCCCCCGGGGGCAGCCCGCCTCCGACCGCTCAACCGACCCAGGCCGTCACGCAACCACCCGAGCCCGAACGCTCCAGTGAGACAGCCGCAGCGGGCACCTCGGCCGCAACCCAGGAATCCGACCCCGCCGGCGACACCTCCGCGGACGTTCCACGTGCCGGTGAACCCGCGGAGCCCATCGCCGGACTGCACGCCATCGCCCCGCCGGGGGAGATCTCCGCGCCCGGTGTCGCGCCGCTTTCGCTGGGCTCGCTTGAACCACGCGATCACCGCATGCAGGTGCAGCTCTCCCGCCGCGGCGCGGGCATCAAGTCGATCGCCTACAGCAACATCTGGGAGACCGCGTTCGCGAAGCGCCAGGCGGACGCCCATTACGAAGCCGTGGCCGCCGGCCGAACCCCCGGCGATCCATTACCCGACGAGCGGTGGCGCTACATCCTGCAAACCGAGCAGCCATACAAGTGGTACGACGGCACGGCAAACTCTTGGCTAACCCTCACCGTCCCCCTCCTTGCTGTGTATCGAGTTGAGATCAACGGCGAACATGTTCCTCTGCTGAAAGAATCAGTCTGGTCGCAGACGGCTCCCGGTCGATTCGAGACCCGAGTGGTGGACGACGATGACACACCCATCCTGCACATCACGCGACAGCTCATCCTTGGCAGCAACTATGACATCACCTTCCAGCAGCGCCTCACCAACCTGACCGAGAGGTCGTTGGAGGTCAGATGGGTGCAATACGGCCCCCCGGAGCTGCGACTTGACCGAGCGCGGTACATCGATCGCAGGCGAGATCGCATCGCCTTCCTCCAATATCCCGACACCTATCCCGAGAACATCAACACCGACGACAACGACTATCTCTTCGAGCACAACCCTCTCCTGAAACGAACCGACAAGGCGCGCGATCTGGTCGATCGCGCCAAGAAGGCGAATGTCGGCGTCGATTCGCAAAAGCTCAACGAACTGCTGACTCTCTGGCCGACGCAGGAAAGCCTCAACGAGAACTACGAGCTTGCCTGGTTCGCCGCGACCAACCGGTACTTTGCGCTCGCGGTGCATCCGATCATTGACGCTCAAGGCGGCGGAACTCGCTCGCTTGAGGACGTCGTATCGGAAATCCGCACCGAAGCTCCCGGTAACAAGAAGGACCCGGACCGGATCGCCTTCACCACTTTGTATAGCCCCAAGCGCGCAATCGCCCCGGGCGAGGAAGCCGCCTTCGACCTCGGCGTCTACGCCGGCCCGCTGGATCGCGAAATCCTCGGCAAGGAGGAACCGTTCAAGTCGCTGAAGATGCAGGGGCTGATCCTCTACCAGATGTCCAGCTTCTGCGCGATCTGCACCTTCCAATGGCTGGCCAAAGGCTTGCTGTGGTTTCTCTCCGGCGTGCACTTCGTCATTCGCGACTGGGGCCTGGCCATCATCCTCCTCGTCGTGGTGGTCCGTACGCTGCTGCACCCGCTGACCAAGAAAGCCCAGGTCAACATGCAGCGCTTCGGGAAGGTGATGGGTGATCTGAAACCCGAGATCGAGAAGCTCCAGAAGAAGTACAAGGACGAACCGAAGAAGCTCCAGCAGGAGCAGATGCGGATGATGCGCGAGCGGGGCGTCAATCCGTTTCAGATGCTCGGGTGCCTGCCGATGTTCCTCCAGATGCCGATCTGGGTGGCGCTGTATGCCATGCTGTACTTCGCGTTTGAGCTGCGGCACGAGCCGGCGCTGTGGGGGTTCTTCCAGCTCTTTTGGAATTGGCCGTTCCTCGCCGACCTCTCCAGTGCCGACCACTTCTTCTGGGAGTTCGACGAACCCTTTACGTTCCTGAAGTTCTTCAACGTCACCGGCATCAACTTCATGCCCATCCTCATGGGGCTGGTGTTCTTCTTTCAACAGAAGTACATGGCCCCGCCGCCCAGCCCCTCGATGACCAAGGAGCAGATTCAGCAGCAGAAGATCATGAAGGTGATGATGGTCGTGCTGTTCCCGATCATGCTCTATAGCGCTCCGTCAGGGCTGACGTTGTACATCTTCACCTCCAGCCTCTTCGGCATCATCGAGAGCCGCCACATCCGCAAGCACATCAAGGACGTCGATCTCACCCCGCCCAAACCCAAACCCCAGGCGAAGCGCAAGCCCAAGGACCCGCAGGCCAGAGCCTTCGCCGACGCGATCGATCGCGCCAAGGCCAAGCGCCGCCCGCCGGCGAAGCACTTCAAGAAGCGCAAGGGCTAACCTGTTTAGCCGCCGCCTCCAGGCGGCGGATCTCCAGCCGGCGGACCTCCAAGCGGCGCATCACTGTGGACACCTCAGCCGTCATTCTTGCCGTTGCTTCGCCGCCCGGCCGATCGCCGCGCGGCATCATTCGGATCAGCGGCCCCGCCGCGTTTGATCTGCTGCGCCCACATCTGCACGCCGATGCGTTGGGCAAGCGCCAGATGCAAGCCGGCCGCTTGCGGCTTCGCGCGCTCGATCTACCGGTGATGCTACTGGCCTTTCCCGCGCCGCATTCGTACACGGGCGAGAACTCGGCCGAACTGCAAATGCCCGGCAATCCGGATCTCCTGCATCGCGTCATCGACGACCTGATCGACTCCGCTGGGGCCATCGGCATCGAAGCCCGCCGAGCCGAGGCCGGCGAGTTCACCGCCCGAGCGTTCTTCAACGGCAAGCTAACGCTCACCCAGGCGGAAGGCGTGGCCGCGATCATCGCCGCCCAATCCGACGCCCAGTTGCGAGCCGCTGGGTTCCTGTGCAGTGGCAGACTCGGATCCTTTGCCCACAAACTGGCCGATGACCTTGCCAATGCCCTGGCCCTGGTCGAAGCCGGCATCGACTTCACCGACGCTGAAGATGTGGTCGCCATCAGCCCGCACGATCTTCACGCACGACTCGTTGCCCTCTATAACGACGTCGAAGCGCAGCTGAACCGCTCCATCGGCATGGAACAGCTTGACGCGATCCCCTGGGTGGTGCTCACCGGCCGACCCAACGCGGGCAAGTCAACGCTCTTCAACGCATTGCTCACCCGGCCGCGAGCCGTCGTCTCCCAAGCGCCCGGCACCACCCGCGATGTGCTCACCGAACCATTGACCATCGACACCCCCCATGGATCAGCTGAGGTGATGCTCGTGGATCTCGCCGGCGCCGACGCGGGCACCACCATGCTCAACCAGCAGATGCAATCAGCGGCACGCCAAGCCATCGACCGCGCCGAGCTGATCTTGCATTGTCTCCCCGTGGATGAGCCGCTTGCAGCTTCGCGCGACACCAACGACTTGCTCGTCCGCACCAAGAGCGATCTCGACCCACAAGCCGCCGCTTGCGGCTTCGCGGTCAGCGCCGACACCGGAGCAGGTCTCCGGGAGTTGCAAGCGCTGATCGCGCAGCGCCTCGCCGATCGCGCGGTCAGCCTCGCCGCCGATGTTCTGGCCCTACACCCCCGACATGAAGCAGCCATGCGCTCCGCAGGGCAAAGCCTCGCCGAAGCCATCGACCTTACCGAACCGTCGCTCCGGGCGAAGGAAAAGGGGGTCGAAAAGGGGGTCGGGAGTCGTTTCGGCCACTTGCCGCACCCGGAGCTGATCGCCGCGGCCATGCGCCTGGCCCTCGATCACCTCTCGGAGCTCGCCGGCGACATCACCCCCGACGACGTCCTCGGGCGAATCTTCTCCACCTTCTGCATCGGCAAATAACGCTAACCCGAGAAACCGGACCTGGTCCGGTTTCTGGACACGCCCCATCTCATCGCCTCGGATTCGACGGCGGTCGGAACTGTCTTGTCTCGGTCGAGTCGGTGAGGGCCAGCGTTGAAGCGGCGCCGTTTGAGAGCACCTTGGCCACCTCGTCGAAGTAGCCCGTGCCCACCTCCCGCTGGTGCCGAACTGCGCTATAGCCTACGCGAGCGTCGGCGAATTCGTCCTGCTGGAGCCGGGCGTACGCGGCCATACCGCTCTTCTTGTATTCACGGGCCAGCCGAAACATCGAATGATTCAGCGAATGGAACCCGGCGAGCGTCACGAATTGGAACTTGTACCCCATCGCACCCAGCTCACGTTGGAAGTGGGCGATCGTGTCGTCGTCCAGGTGCTGTTTCCAATTGAACGAGGGCGAGCAGTTGTAGGCCAGCGGCTTGTCCGGGAACTCGGCGTGGATGGCTTCGGCGAAGCGCCTGGCCTCGGCAAGATCGGGCGTCGCCGTCTCGCACCACAGCAGATCAGCGTACGGGGCATTGGCCAAGCTCCGGGCGATGGCAAAGTCCAGCCCGCCTCGAACATGAACATACCCCTCGACAGTGTGCGGCTCGTCGGTCACGAACGGGGCATCGGCGGCGTCCACGGCGCAGGTGAGCAGCTTGGCGCTGTTCGCGTCGGTCCTGGCTATGAGCACCGTAGGCACTCCCAGCACGTCGGCTGCGAGACGGGCTGCGACCAGTGTTCGGATGAATTGACTCGTCGGGATCAGAACCTTGCCGCCGAGGTGCCCGCATTTCTTCGCCGATGACAGTTGGTCCTCAAAGTGTACCCCGGCCGCCCCGGCTTCGATCATCGCCTTGGTCAGTTCAAACGCATTCAGCGGTCCACCGAACCCCGCCTCGGCGTCGGCGACGATCGGCGCGTACCAGTGGCGAGTCAGACGGCCCTCCGCCCGCTCGATCTGGTCTGCTCGCTGCAAAGCTTGGCTGATTCCCTTCACTGCTGTCGGCACGCTGTTCACCGGGTAAAGGCTCTGATCCGGATACATCTGCCCCGACAGGTTCTGATCGGCCGCGACTTGCCAGCCGCTCACGTAGATCGCCTGCAAGCCGGCTCGCACCTGCTGCATAGCCTGGTTGCCTGTCACCGCGCCCAGCGCAGCAATGTACGGTTCAGTCCGCAGCAGCTCCCAGAGCCGCCGGGCCCCCAGATCGGCCACCGTGTACTGGATCCGAACCGAACCCCGCAGACGCTCGACATCCTGTTCACCGTACGGCCGAACAATCCCCCGCCAGCGGTCCTGGTCGGCTCCGGGGTCAACGATCGAGCCGCAGCGATGATTGTTCGTGATCGAGCTGCGAATGAATTTCATAATCTTCCCCCCGTGTTCCCTTATTCCTTGCTCATTCCGTCCAGCCGAACCAGCTGCTCGTAGGCATCGAGAGTCAAGAAGTCCTCACACGTCCGAGCCGTGCAAAGACGCACGAAGAGATCGCGGGCTAGGGTGGTGCGCGCCGCGTCGAGGCGAGCTGGCTCCCGCCCGTCCCGCAGCTGGGCCATTTCTTCGTCGAGCACATTGCCAAAGAGCGTTTCAGTAATTGTCCTGCCATCGTCCAAGGTCGATCCATGGCGAATCCACTGCCAGACCTGGGTGCGACATATCTCGGCGGTGGCGGCGTCCTCCATCAGGTGGTAAAGCGGCACACAGCCTTGCCCGCCCAGCCATGCCTCCAAGTACTGCACCCCGACCCGGACGTTGTGGCGAAGACCCGCTTCGGTCCGGGCACCCGTGGGCAGCCGACAGAGATCCTCCGCAGTCACCTCAACCTCCGGACGCTTACGCTGGATCTGATTGGGCTGGGGCATATGAGCGTCAAAGACCGCTCGGGCCAACGGCACCAGCCCGGGATGGGCGACCCACGTCCCGTCGTGGCCATCGGCAACTTCCCGCAGCTTGTCGGTGCGAACCTTCTGGAGCGCTTCCTCGTTGGCGACCGGGTCATCCTTGATTGGCACCTGGGCCGCCATCCCCCCCATCGCATGAACCTGACGGCGGTGACAGATGCGAATCAGCAACTGCGCATACGCCCGCATGAACGGCTGCTGCATCGTCACCTGCGACCGGTCCGGCAGCACACGGTCGGGGTGATTCCGAAACGTCTTGATAAAGCTGAAGATGTAGTCCCAACGACCGCAGTTGAGCCCAGCTGAATGCTCACGAAGCTCCCAGAGAATCTCGTCCATCTCAAAGGCCGCGGGAAGCGTCTCGATCAGCACTGTGGCCTTGATGGTCCGCCGAGGAATCCCCAGGGCCTCCTGGGCGTAGACAAAGATGTCATTCCACAGCCGCGCCTCGAGATGGCTCTCCATCTTGGGCAGGTAGAAGTAGGGCCCGGCGCCGCGGGCGAGCAGCTCGGCGGCGGTGTGGAAGAGGTAGAGGCCGAAGTCGACCAGCCCACCGACGCTGGGCCGTCC
>JADFIM010000150.1 GCA_022566725.1 Planctomycetota bacterium | reverse complement strand
TACGGGGGACCGCCTTCACTCTCCCGCATGCGCCGACGTTGCTCACGCCACTCCCTGACATATTGATCATGCAAACGACGGTAGAGGGCTTGGCCGATTCGGTCCGCATCAAGCAACCGCCGGGCGACGACCTCACGGCTCACCCGGAACCGACTGGCGATACGGGCGATCGACTCAGCGACCTCCTCATCATCGTGAGTGCTAACGTCCTCTTCGTCCCATGCTCGACGTAGTCGATTACTCGGAACGAGGACCAACCCGGCGACAGCATTGCAGAACTGCTCGACCTCTCGGACGTTCGGCAGATGCCGCCCATGGAGTCCGAGGTTCGAGACTCCGCCAACACCGAGGAACAAGTGAACAAGCTCATGGATAATAGTGAACACCCGAGCCCCGCGCGAGTCCTTCGAGTTGACCATGATGAACGGGGCGAGCATATCGGGAAGACAGAATCCTCGAGCCTCCTCGGGTTCGACATCCCCCGCTTGGCATACGAACACCCCGATACTTTGAACAGCGTCAGTCCACACTGAAAGAGCCTCGTCGGCCGAACCAACCTCCTCGATCGCTTGCGACACGCCATTGAAGTGCTCACGCATTACTGTTGCCGCTCGTGAGTGGTCTTGACTAGTCGTCAACGACCCAACCCAGACGAGCGGCTCCATCTCATCGAGTTCGCGGAGTTCGCTCGCCCACTGTTGCCGATGTTGAAGTTCCCGAATCAGAAACCGCAGCTTCGTCGAGTA
Organism: Planctomycetota bacterium; assembly: GCA_022566725.1. Classification (GTDB taxonomy): domain Bacteria; phylum Planctomycetota; class Phycisphaerae; order Phycisphaerales; family SM1A02; genus JADFFQ01. The sequence goes on along the minus strand of JADFIM010000150.1, from coordinate 6,470 downwards.
TTCCCGCGGTGCGTCATCGGGCATCCGACGGAAGTCAGCCAATGACGGGGCGTCCTGCGGGAGGTTGGGCAAGAACAACACGGCGAAGGGGCGACGGAACACCCGTGCCGCTTCGCGTGCCTGACGTATTGTTGGCTGGCGGTCTCCCGACTCCCACTCGTGTAGACGACCGAGGTTGACCCCAATCTTCTTCGCAGCCTCCTCCAAATCGAACCCGGCGGATTGCCTCGCCCATCGGAGGACCGCCGGGTTGATGTTGGCATGTATCCGCGGCATGCTTGACTCCTCGCGATCTATCCTAGTCGATCGGGTGATACCCGCATGTCGATAAATCTACGGCATGTCCATGAGCCTCCCCGGGCCCCAGTTTATCTGGCGGGCTTGCGGGGGGCGGATGTGGCGGTTGGCACATGCGTCCGGTTAGCCGGGACGCTACGCGTCCCGGGACCGGCGGCGAACCCAGGCGTGGCCGCCGGGGCTACACGTGAAACCGCCGCGGCGCACGCGCGGCCTTGTGGTACCATCGAAGCATGCAGAGCAAGGCGAAAACGGTGGACCAATACCTGGAAACTCGGGACAGTTACCACTTTATCCTTCGCCTTGGGGACGCTACGGGTCCCGGGACCGGCGGTGATCCCCGGCGTGGCCGCCGGGGCTACACGTGAAGCCGCGGCGGCGCACGCGCGGCCTTGTGGTACCATCGCAGCATGCAGAGCAAGGCGAAAACGGTGGACCAATACCTTGGCGAACTTCCGGATGATCGGCGCGAGGCGCTGCAGGCGGTTCGCGCCGTCGTCCTCAAGAACTTGCCAAAGGGATACGAAGAGGGCATGCAGTACGGCATGATCGGCTACTTCGTGCCGCACAGTGTCTACCCGCCCGGATACCATTGCGACCCCAAGCAACCTCTGCCCTTCGCGGGTCTGGCGTCGCAGAAAAACCACATGTCGATTCACCTCATGTGCATCTACGGCGACCAGCAGCACGCGGCCTGGTTCCGCAAGGCGTGGGCGGCCAGCGGCAAGAAGCTGGATATGGGCAAGTCGTGTGTGCGGTTCAAGAAACTCGACGACGTGCCCCTGAAGGTGATCGGCGAGGCGATCAGACGGGTCCCGGCGAAGAAGTTCATCGATCATTACGAGTCGGTGATCAAGCGGTGATCCCCGGCGTGGCCGCCGGGGCTACACGTGAAGCCGCCGCGGCCACGCGGCGCGGATCGGATCGTCGCAACGCCGGCCGCTGCGCAACCTTGACCGCGTCCCGGGACAATTCTCAACGCAAATCACCCGCAGCCGCCGATCCTGATTACGCAGGGTCGTGCCTCTGCGTCCTGAGTGACTCTGCGGTGAATGCTCCCAATAGGACGGCACTCAAATGCCCAGGCGAAAGCGCAGACGACGCAAGACCAAGCCAGCCGCCAAGCAGCCGCTGGTGAGGATCGACGCCGCGACACGCAAGCGCATTGCGGCGGGTGTTTCATGGGCTCTGGCCGTGGGCGGCGTGATCACGGCATCGGTGCTCGGCGTGCCCCGGCTTCAAGCCTACGCATCGGACCGCGAGCAGGCGCAGGAGGTCGTTGTGCGCTTCGTCAGCTCGCCGGCCTGGGTGACGGGCGACCTCCAAGAGATGTTGGTGTTGACCGCAGCGGGACACATCAGCGCCGACCCGCTTGGGCGGGAAGGATTGGTGACGGCGCGGCGAGCGCTGCTGGCCACGGGATGGTTCCGGGAGGTCCGCCAGGTTCGCCGGGTTGGTGGGGGGCTGGTGGAGATCGATGCTCGTTTCGCTCAACCGTTTGCGGTGATCCGCGACGCAGACGGAGACCACCTGGTTGATCCGCGCGGCCGGCTGATGCCCAAGACGTTTCCTCTCGGCGGGGCTGAGAAGTTCACGGCGATTCTGGGCGCTGGGAGTGGGCGACCGGCCGGGGTGGGTCAGCAGTGGGAAGGATCGGATGTGATTGGGGCGCTTGGCGTGCTGCGACTGATCCACGCCCAGCCGTGGCGGGGGCAGGTGGCCGAGGTTGACCTGACGCATGACGTGCCAGAATTGTCGATTCGTCTTATCACTGACCGAGGCTGCACGATCGTCTGGGGAAGATCGCCCGGCGAGGAGCGAGGCGGCGAGGTGCCCGCGACGCGAAAGCTGAGCTATCTGGACTACCACTATGAGCACTACGGCCACATCGACCGTGGCTTCGCCAGAGAGCTGGACATCACGGGCGATGTGGTCATTGGGCGGTGAGCGAAGCCCCGGCGTCGCCGCTACTCGTGAAGCCGCCGCGGCCACGCGGCACGGATCCGATCTCGCCGGGACGCTCCGCATCGCAGCACCGGCGGGCGTAGCTTGGCGGCTATTCATACACTGTTTCGATGCCACGGCAATCGCAGATGTTGGTGTTGCCTCGGGGCCTGATCCTGCTGGCATCGGTGTGGTTGGTCGCCTCGTGGATCCTCGCTATCGGTCTTCGCGCGCCGGTGGAGCCGTCCTCAGCCAGCTATACCCCCGGGGTGCGGCTGCTGCTCATGTGCGTAGCGATCGGGCTGATGATCGGCTGGCCGGTGCTACGCCTCAGCCAATCGCCGATACCGCTATCGATACGGCAGACGCTGTTGGACCTGGTGGTTCTGCTGGCGCTGGTGCAAGTGGTTGTGTGGCCGCTTCGATTGGTCACACCGTGGCCACCCGCACGCACCTTCGCGTTGGACGCGACGCTGGCCGGCTGGGCGGCGCTAGCTGGCGCAATGGTGGCGTCGGCGGTCGGGTCAACCCGCGCCGGGCCGAGGAACTTGGCGATGTTGGCCTGCGTAAGCATGTGCCTGGCCGGACCAGCCGCGGCGTGGGTCGGGGTGCTGGTCTCGCCGGTCGGTGATCCGGCCCAGCAGCTGCTCAGCATCGGGCCGCTCATGGAGATCCATGCCCTCACCGATGGCGGTAGCGCGCCGGTCACACCCCAGCGATGGCGATGGCTCATGCTGCTCACTCTGGCCAACCTCGCAGCCTGGACAGCATTGACCGTCGCCAAACTAGTGATTGGGTCGCGGACATCGCCCCGCATGGATCTCTCACACTGACCGCCGATCGCCGAGCATGAGCCCCGCCACCGCCCCATGTACAGCCCCCGGTTGACGCACGTGGTATCCTTCTGGCTCCTGGGTTCGGTGGGATTTACGAACAGACCTCGGCATCGACGAATGATGGCAGACGCGCCTGAGAATGATCCAGCCAGGGACGAAGCCCTGCGGCGCTTCGCTGCGCTGGTAAACAGCGTCGGCGTCAAGCGATTCGCTCAGTCGCTGGAGCTTTCCACGCGACAGATCAACCGCATCTTGGCCGGCGCCCAGCCCAACCCCGTCGACCGCCTGGTCCGGGCGCTGCAGAGCGCTCAGCCGGAGGTGGGCGATGGCGTCCTGGACTACGTCTGTCAGGAGATAGGCGGCCACTTTGTGCGCACCGAAGCGTTCGACGACGCCACCGTCAACGCCGTCAAAGAGTGCGCCGAAGCCATCGCCGCCATCAGCGACGGACAGATCTCAGAACTCGACCTCAAGGAGATTCGCGAGGCGATCAGCGCGCTGAGCGGCCTCATCACCGCGTTTCACACTCAGCGCACCGATCCACCCCGCTCAGGTAGGGATTGAACAAGCCGTGAAGCCGCCGCGGCCACGCGGCGCGGATTCCGCAACGTGTACCGTCCCGACTGCACGGCGGTTCCCGTGTCAGCGCTGATGAATTCATTGAATCAGATCCTGCACGCCGACTGCCTTGATGCCCTGGGCGATCTTCCGCAGGACCTCGTCCATCTCGCCTACCTCGATCCGCCGTTCAACACCGGCCGAACACACTCGGCGGCCAAGACCGCGTACCACGACCGCTGGCCGAGCATCGAGGCGTACCTCGACTTCCTGCGACCACGCGTCAGCGCGATCCGCCGCGTGCTCAAGCTCAACGGCTCGATCCTGTTGCACTGCGATTGGCGCACCGCGCCTCACCTGCGCCTCATGCTTGATGATCTGTTCGGCCGATCGAACTTCGTCAACCACCTGATCTGGGTCTACGGCCTGGGGGGATCGTCCCCGCGGCGCTTCGCCCGCAAGCACGATGACATACTCTTTTACTGTGGCGGTGACGATTACTTCTTCGACCCGCCGATGGTCCCCGCCACCAGCAACCGCATGAAGGGGCAGTCCAAAAAGGCGCGCGACGTCATCGAGATTCCGGCGATCAACAACATGGCGGCGGAACGAGTCGGCTACCCCACACAAAAGCCGTTGGCGCTCTTGTCGTTGTTGGTGACCGCGTGCTGCCCGCCGGGCGGCGTGGTGCTCGACCCGTTCTGCGGAAGCGGCACCGCGCTGGTCGCGGCCGCGCGGACCGGCCGGCACTTCATCGGCATTGACATCAACCCCGACGCGGTGCGCATTTGCAAGCAACGCCTGGACAATGAACGCGCCCGCGTAGCCGCGGCGGCTTCACGTTGAGCCCCGGCGGCCACGCCGGGCTAGGCTTCACGTTGAGCCGATACGCCGCGTAGCCGCGGCGGCTTCACGATACGCCGCGTGGGCGCGGCGGCTTCACGTTTAGAACCCGCCCTTGCGCATGATGTCCAGACTCTCGGGAAACGGATAGCTCGCGAACACGCCGGTCGGCGCGAGCTCCCACATCCCAAGCGACGGATAGACATCGCCGCGGTACCCCGCCTCGTACATCATCCGCAACACGGACTCGAAGCTCGGCTCCCGGTCGTCGGACCCGGTCAGGCAGTTGGACTTGGCCCCAAGAAACGACACACTGGCCACCGGCAACCGTTCCCGCCGACCGTGCAGCATCTTCGCCACCGTCGCAAAGCCCCGTGACAGGTCCTCAAGGGTGAAATGATCGCGCCCCTTGGGGCGCAGCAGGGCCAGGATCAGCAGACTGTCCAGGTCGTACTTGAGGATGTACGGCTCCCGATCCGTCGCGGCATGGACCGCCACCGAATCGGCGAACATCCGCGCATAGGAGGTCACCGCCTTGGGCGTCCATTGGCTGGTGGCGGTCAGCGCCACGATCTGATTGATGATGCCATGATCGTTATCTTCGGTATTCACCCCGCAGACGAACGATCGATACCGGCTCGCCAGCATGTCCGCCAGTAAATGCTGACCCCATTGGATGCGAATGCGGTCACGACCCGCGCTGGCGCGGCGCGGATCACCCGCCGGCAGCAGCACGACTCGATCAGCCCGCTTATCGGCCTCCATCAGCAGGTCGCCCTCCTCGTCGTACAAGCGCGGGGTCTGGTCGCTCGTTGTTGTCTGGGTCACGGCCGGCACCTCCTGGATGAATCGACGCGGAAGTATACCACGGCTGGGGGCTCTTCATGTTCAGCCACGCCGGCCACGGCGGGCGCAATAGCCTTCCGCCGCGTGGGCGCGGCGGCTTCACGACGAATCGATCACAAATCACCCCGTGAAGCCCCGCCGGCCACGGCGGGCCGACCAGCAACGTGCGCCCGCCGCGCCGCCTATAGCCGCGGCGGCTTCACATGGTCGACTGCGGCCTCGCCACTTCCCGGCCGCGCAGCATGCCGCCGGAGATCCGCTGCACGAAGCGATCCCACACGTCCACCTGCCGTCCGGGCGACGGCCGGCTCCGCCGCTCCACGGATTCGTAGATCAGCCCTGCACAGATGCGGCAGACAAACCCGCATGGATACCGGTGGGGTGGCGCTCCGGGACGCGTAGCGTCCCGGCTAGCAAGCGCCAGGGCGATCGTCCACACCGGCATCGGCCAGTAGACGTTCTTCATCCAGCGCTGGCAACGCGGACAGGCAAAGAAACGGATGTACGCGCCCGGGGTGGTCGGACGATGTGATCGCAGCAGCCTTTGCTGCCAGTCTCTCGATATGCGATCCGGCAGTGCTTGGCGCATCTGCCCCCAGGGGCCGCAGATCACATCACCGCTCGGATCAAGTGGTCGGCGGGTCCAGACGCGCTTCGCCGCCAAGCGGTGGTTCGGGTTCGCCTGACGAGCGCTGGCCGGGTTGCATGCGTAGTAATCCATGACCACCCGACCTCTCTTGGCCCACTGATGAATGGTGGCCCGGTTCACGCCGCATTGCCTGGCCGCTTCGTCGATCGACACGCCCGGCCAGGGAATGACGATCGGCCGACAGAGTCGCCTCACGTCGTCGGCGGTGAGGGTGACCGCCTCGACGGCACACAATGGCCCGTCGGGGTCGCCCGGCCAGCGCATGTACCGCACCACCCGGCTGGCGGCGATTCGCTTGTCGTCAGCCCGCAGGGTCAGGGACCAGCTGCGCAGCGGCCGGGCGAGAGTCGGACGCAACTGCCCCTTCCGCCGCTTCGCGGCTTCGCGAGGGTTCTTCGGCAGCTCCCGATTGACGCGATGCCACGCGTCAAAGAGGTTGAGGTCGAGCTGGTCCATCCATAGAGGAGGCGGCGGGCCAGGTGGCGCGCGCCGACGCG
>JADFIM010000149.1 GCA_022566725.1 Planctomycetota bacterium | reverse complement strand
GTTGTTGTCGAGGTCAGGCGGGCAGCTACCCCCAATTCCCGAGAAGAATGAGCAGATCGTTGACGCCGACGGTGCAGTTGCCATCGATGTCGGCGGGACAGTCATTGCAGTCGGGGCACGGCCCCCAACTTCCCAGAAGAATGAGGAAGTCCGCTACGCCAACGACGCCGTCGCCGTTGAGGTCGCCGAGGATCATCGTCTGGTAGGCGCGCACGTCCGAACCAACGCCGCAAACGATGAGGATGCCGTCCTCGCCGATCGCCGGTCCGCCGAGGTTCACGTTCGTGATCTTGACAGACCAGCGGGAGGTGAGATCGGCGTCGAACGAGAACAGCGCCCCGCTCGGAAAGCTCCCGTTCGTGACGAACACCTTCCCATCGGCGTCGATGGCCATCCGCGGTGTGAGCGGAAAGTCAAATTGCAATGGCTCCGACTCGTCGACAAGTTCGCCATCGGCAGGATCGAGACGGACGATTGTAAAGAGCCCGTTATCGTTGTCGGTCAGGTAGGAGTAGACGGATCCGTCCGGCCCCACGCCCATGGTGCCGAACGGCGTGAATCCCATCGGCACCGACCACTGTTCGACCAGCCCCTTGCCGGTGTCTTGAAGTGCGACGAAAAAGTCCGTCACCGGATTATTTTGCGTTCGTGGGGCGTACACGGTGCCGTCCAGTCCGACGAACAGTCCGAGTTGTTCGATGAACCCGCCGCCGATCCCGTCAGAGGAGTACAGCACCGCGCCGTCAGTGATATTCAGCGCTGTGACCTTCGGGCCTTGGCCGGAGGCCTCCCAGTAATAGGCTCGATCGCCGAACACCGAGACCAGGCATCCGTTGGTTGTGGGGCAGGAGCGCGCAGTCTCCCAAACGGTTGTGCCATCGGTCTTGTCGATGCGCATCACGCTCGAAAAGTTTCCGACGATCGGATCGCCATTGGGTGCGAACGCCAATCCTTCGGTGGTTGATTCGCCGATCGGATCCTCAGACTCCCAAATGATCGATCCGTTTTTGACATGCAGTGCATAAAGCGGCGCGAGGTTGGTGTTGCCGGCCCTTGTTGCGTACACCTGCCCGTCGCGTATCGCACTGACCCGGCTGCGCCATTCATCGGGATTATTAAACGGCAGTTGTGTGTCCCACAACATCTCGCCGGTATGAAGATCGTGGGCGACGATCGTTGTGCCATCGGGAATATTAAAATTGGCGATGCGGGCGACGACCATGACGTTGCCTTCGATCACCGCCTGCTGGGAAACGATGGCGGGCAAGCTGCCTTGCCACAAAATCTCCGGCGCCGTCGGGCCGACCTCAGCAGAAAGGCAGTTACGCGACGCGCCTCCACCGGGACCGGTGTTCCAATCAGACGTCTGCCCGGCAACGGTGGCCGTCACCAATGCGGCTGTGATCGACATGATACAGAGGTGTATCGAGCGATCGGCCGCGAATCTGCGCAACGACATGATCTTCTTTCTCCCAGGCGGCCGAGCGCGTGTCGGCCGGAGGCATGTTCCTCATCCTACTCGCCGGCGCGACCTATTGCGACGGAAAAAGTGCGGGCCGGGCATACCTTCTCTGGCGAAGGAGGCGGTCGAGCAAGACAGCGAGGTGTTTGCGCCCAGCGGAATCGAGATCAGGCAATCGAAATTGCGAACAGGGTTGGGTGAGGTCCATGTTTCGCGGAGAGGGTTCGCAGCCCTATCCTGGACTGAGCCGAGATATCATGCGTTCTAGCAGTAGAATCACTGTTAGGAGACCAGGCACATGCGTACGGACCGCTGGCCAATTCTGGAGCCTTCGCAACTTTTTATACTTCGTTGGCTTCGGAAACACATTCCACGATTCGGCGAGTTGCCAAAGCAGGATCAATGTCGCCTAGTGATCCCGTCGTGGTTTCGCGCGTTCTTACGACCCGGTCCTCTTGTCATCATCGCCGTTGCAGTTCCGACAGTCTGGTTGGATACCCTGTTTCCCGACCGAGCATCCATTGCCTTCGCCGGGTGGGTGCTCCTCGGTTTATTTGAGGGTTGGTGCTTGCTCGCCGCGCTGAATCATGAGGCTCGCAAGGATATCCGGCAGAAACTTTCCAAGTCGGTTGGCGACCGTTCATGACCACCGCGCCGAGGAGCAGGAACAACGCAAGCGTGAACAGGCGGCGTCTCACGGAGACATTCTACGACGCTGCCTCGCGTCGCCAGCCGCGGAAATGAAGCTCGTGCTCCTCAACGGCGTCAGCTTCCCGCCAATCGTTCCAGATATAGGTGAGCATCCGAGGACTGACGAGGCGGCTCAGGCGGGAGCGGCGCTACATCCAGTATCTGCGCATGCTTTGGATCGTTGCTCCGCCGCAACACCGTTTCCTCGCCGCGCCTACCACGCATGAGCAGCTTCTCATCTTCGAATCGCATCTCAAATGATTTCGCGTAGGGCGTAGAGGCCGCGGTCGTGATCGTATCGTCGGCGCGGCGCCACCTGAATAACGAGCCAAGAGCTGTTCCCACTCCGACAGCAATGTATACCCCCAAACCATTGGACTTCAGTTCCATCACCATCATCTCGTCATCGTCTGGACTCGAATAGGCCCAAACACCCACCACCGACGGCTCTGTTCCAGGAGGCTCGGGCGGTGGCCCGTGACTCGGCAGTAGACGCAGGTACTGCTGCTCGTCGGTCCGTTCATAAATGACTGTTTCAGGGCGCTTGGCGCGTCGAGTCAATTTGAGTGTATCCCCAGCCCGTTCAACGTCGAAGACGCCGACCGATCCGGCCTCGAACCCCACCCAGTCGCCGTGCCGCACCCAGCGCACGAGGTGATCGGTGATCCCGGGCCAGTCTGCGTTACTTCCCCAGCGCGCGATGGGATCGCCGATCACCCCGTCCTTTTCACGCACCAACATCCCTGTCCCGTCGGGGTCGAGTTCGAGCACACTCGTCTGACCTCTCTGCTCGTCGACGGTTACCCAGACGCCAATTGGCCACTGCTGCCCGTCACCCGTTCCCTCCTGTGTCATGGTCACGTCCGGCCCAGCGGCGACGGCTGGCGGCGCGCAATAGGCGCAGGCGCATATCCCGACGCAATGGAATAGAAGTACGCACAGCCCGACTACCCACCGTCTCATCGTAACCTCCCAACGAAATACCCCGATGCCAGGCCAGCTGAGCACGAGATCCTACCACTCTAATCCATCCCCATCCGAAGGCTGGTCCGACGCCCAACCGGTCAACCAAAACACGCGGATCGTGCTACTCAGGCCGCTTCGATCGAAGCGTTCACGCGCACATCCCCCAGTTCGCCAGCAACGTCAGCAGGTCGAGGATGCCGACGGTGCCGTCACCATCGAAATCGGGCGGTCCGCCGGGGTTGGTGCCCCATGCCGCGAGAAGCGCAGGCAACGTGTACCGCCGCTACTGGCGTCTGTGCAATTCGCGTCAGCGCACACGACAATCGCGTCTGCCGTGTCTGACAGCAGCAGGCCGAGCCCGGGGCCTATCTGCGCACGCCGAACGCCTCAGCGGGCGATGTCGGCCTCTGGCGCTGGCCTTTCCGCGCTCCGATGAGCGAACGCGCTGGCACAACTACCCGGTAGACTACCGGATCTCCGCCAGACTACCGCGATAACTGGCGCCCAAACGCCACTCCTGGCTACCGCTTGCGATTGATGCGGAGTGGTGGTAAGGTTCGTCGCGCACGGGCTTTCCGGCCGTTTCAGCGGGAAACCTGAGCTGCTTTGCAAGCAAGAGGTCACCGGTTCGAGCCCGGTACGCTCCACTCGAAGAATGGGCCGCCGGGGCCGGTCGCCGCGACACAGCGAGGTCGATGATCGAGGACGGCCTTATGCGCAAGCATCACTGGTTGGCTCTTGCCATTGTGAGCCTGCTCGGCGCATGCGCGGCGAGTCCGGCCGGCCCGGCGAGGCCCGCGCGCATCAATCACCTTGCCTTCTTCAAGCTCAAGAACCCCGCCGACGCTGATGAGCTGATCCGGGATTGCGACAGGAAGCTCGCGACGATCCGGGGCGTTGTGTCTTACTACGCGGGCAAGCACCTTGATGTCGGGCGAGCCACGGTTGACGGCGATTACGACGTGGGGCTCTACGTCGGGTTCATGACCGAAGCCGACTATGCCGGGTACGTCGAGCATCCAGCGCATATCGAGGTGGTGAAGAAGTGGCGGCCACGGTGGCGATGGATCCGCGTGCACGATGTGCTCGACATAACGCCCTAACCCCGTTGATTCATCGCCTCGATCGGCTCCATTGCGGCCGTCGATTCACCCCAGCGAAGCTCAGCGTCCTGGAATGACCCGCTCGTCGTCCGCAGCGTACGGTCAACCCGGCTGCTTCAGCGTCACGTTATCCTGCTCGTGATTGATGCCCTGGCGGTATGTGACCTCGTAGCCCAGATCCCTTGGCTTTGCTGGTTCGATCCGAGCGGTGAACTGAGGGCTCTGGTAGTCGTGCAGCTTGGGGCTCAGCTCGCTCGTGAAGATGACGTGACCCTGCATCGTCAGCCGGATCTCCACGTCTATCGGCTGGTCGCGGTAGTTGCGAATGCGCTCGACCCACTGCTCGTGATCGTCCCACCCGGCGACGGGATAATTGTTGCGGATCTGCGGCCCCTGCTCACGGCTGAAGTATTTCCTGCCTTTCGTGTCGCGAAACCAGAAGTTGTCGCGCCAGCTTCTCAGTCTGAGGCGCTCGTGGACGACCTCCGGATCGCGCCCCAGGTTCAGCTCAATCTCCTGCCCGATCGGAACGTACTTGGTGTGATAGGCGGTGAGGAACGAAAGCCCGTCGCGGCCGTTATCGCGAAAGAGGCGCACCATGCCGTCGGGCAGAGGGGTGGTCCCGAGGCTGCTTGCATCGTCGTTGCGAAGGATGTAGAGCCGCACGAGCTGCTGGCCGTATTCAGCGGGACGGTAGCGGTACTTGATCTCAAACGGCACGGCCTTGCCCTGGAAGAGGCGCATACGCTTCGACCAGGAGTGCTTCACGGTCTCGGTGCCTTCGATGGTGTAGATGAAGTATTCCGAGAGGCCCTCTTTGATGATTTGTTTGGGAGCGGCGGCCGCCTCCGCCATCCGGCCGGCAACAACATCGTGAAGCTCACTGCGGGCCTTGCGCGAAAGCCGACGAATCCCATCGTCGCGATCGAAGTAGGCCCGGGCATCATCGGCCGAGATCAGCCCCCGCCGGGCCAGATCTGCCACCTTCTCCACCAGATTGATTTCGCCGACGACCAGGCGCATCTGGGCGCTCTGATAATCCTCGCCCGAGTTGTTCGTGATACGCACGAAGCCCTCGAACGACATCTGCTCTTCGGCCAGGTCACTGACACAGACATAATCCGCGGCCCAGGTGATGCCGCTGGTGAAGTAGGTGATCTCCACCACGGCGTCACCGTCGAACTCGCTGGCGACGTTCCAGTACAGCATCTGCGGCTTATCGTGCGGGTAGGTGGTATCCAGGACGTCCAGCTTGTCCGCGTGTGTGAGGAAGCGCAGCTCGACACTGCTCGGATCGATCAGCGTATTCGCCCAGGAGAATTGCAGGGGATTGACGCCCTGAGCGAAGGTGATGTGCCGCGTCTCGCGGACAAGGGTGAGATCCTCGCTGTTGTAGATGGTGAGCTGCACCGTGTCCCGCTCGGGAACGGTGGAGACATCTACGTTGCCTGCGAGGGCAGTCGCTGGCCAGAGAGCCGCCCCGAGGGTTGTCGCGACAAGGTGACGGCGGTTGGTTGCGAGCATCGTTCGTTTCCTTGTGGTTGATTCAGACCAGTTGATGAGTGTTGATGACCCTGCAAGCGGCATATCACCATTCGTTCTTGATAATGACATGCAGGGTGTGGACCTGCTTGACGGCCTTTTGATCCTCGCCACGCGGCGGCAACGTCACGTGGAACACCGGCCGATCCGCGGTGGACTTCTCACGGTCGATCTCCTTGAGCGTGCCCTTTGGCGCGAGGATCCATTCGACCTGCCGGGGGGTGTTTCCGTGAATCTCCGCCCGCAGAGCCGGCATCGACTCGGCGATATCGAGGATGACCGGCTGATCCTTGAAATTCTCGATTTCGTACTTGACGATGACGTCGTAATTGTAGAGCCGGCCGAGCACGCGCTTCTGGGTGCGGCGCTCGATTGTGCGCTTGACGACGATGTCCTTGGACACGCCGAGGTAAAGCGTCATCTCATCATCGCGCGGCGTGAAGGGAGCCCAATCTTCGCCGAGGAAGGCGATGGTGCCCCGGCCATCGTCCTGGAAGATTCGCGCCTTGCCGGGCATGAGGGGAAACGCACCGAGTCCGTTTTCACCCTCGTTCGCGATGACGTAGTGCATCGGAATGCGAAGCTCCTTCTTGCCCGCGTCGAGATACCCGTAGCCGGCAAGATCGGCGGTGAACGTCTTCTTGATTGGGACGTTCTCGAACTTCGACAACAGCAGGCGCTTGGTTTCGTTGACGCCGATGGGTCGTTCGATCCGATGGCCGAAGCCGGCCCACATGCCCGCCGAGCCGAACTCTTCATTGGCGTTGTTGTGAAGCTGAATGTACTGCCACAGCGTCAGCGACCGTTCATCGTTGGCCGCGATGGCGCGATATGCGAACGACTTGTCGAGTTGGCCAATGATGTAGCTGATGCGCACACGCGCTGAACCGGCCTGGGGCGAGTACACCTGCCAAGTCAGCGCGTTCTCACCCGGTGGATAGGAGACCGACAGCACTTTTATATTCTTCGGGTCGGTCAGGAATCGCAGTTGGATGCTGCTCTTGTCGATGTTCGTGTTCGCCCAGGCGAAGACGACGTCGTTGGTGCCCCGGGCGAGGGGGATGGTCCGCTCCTCCTGCACGAGCGTGGCATTGGGGTTGTCAAGCTGTATCTCGACCCGCTCGCGCGGAGGCAGGGTAATGAGCTTGACGCCGGCTGATGCTCGACCGGCCAGCACCGTGCCGAGGGTGATCCAGATCGCGAGTGCTTCTCGCCATTGAAAGGGAAGGTGCATGTTTCGATCTCCCAGGGGTGGGGCGGTCCGATTGTTCGTGTCGCAACGGCCGGCGGATGATCATCGGCGGCCTGAGACACCGCATCTCATCGTCTTTGCCAAAGACCTATGGCCGGCCGGCGTGGCGCGCACCGTAGAGATCGGTGAAATTGTCGCGCGACTTACCGATTCCCGGCACACCGCGTCACCTGCGCGCGGCGCCGAACCACCGGCGCGCTCTTGCGTTATCGGAGTCATGG
>JADFIM010000148.1 GCA_022566725.1 Planctomycetota bacterium | reverse complement strand
CCGCGCGTCATTTGGGCTGCGCATCCCTGTTCGCGGCGATTGGGGCAGGAGGATCGCTTGACATGTCCAGCAGCTCCCTGATCAGCTCCAGGCGATTCGCGACGACCGTCATGGACTCAGGGCGGTCGTCGGGGTGGATCTGCACGCAGTCGAGGATCTGCTTCGACAAGAGAGGATGGATGCTCGGGTCCTTCTCGTGCGGGGGGATTGGCGGCCTGAGCATGCTGGCATCAAGCGCCCCCGTGAAAAGGCTGTCGGTGGCCTCCTTGGGCGGAAGTGCCGTAGGGATGACCGTACCTACGAGCACCCAATACATGGTCGCGCCAAGGTTATAGATGTCGGTCTTGGGCGTGATGGCCTGGCGGTGGGCCTGCTCCGGGGCCATGTACCCGGGCGTACCCTGGATGCGCTTCTTCACCGTTCCGATCGAACACCCCTGCCCAAGATCGATGATCTTCACCTGATTATCCTCGGTCACGAGAAGGTTGTTCGGCTTGATATCAGCGTGGACGAATCCACGGAGATGTGCGTGAGCCAGCCCTCGCGCCACCTGGTGGAAGATATCCACAGCTTGGGAGTGGTGCGTGGGCAGACGCTGATCGAGCGTGTTGGCGTCCACCAGCTCCATCAACAGCGTCACCGCGCAGACCTTGAACCGTCTGCGGTGTTTGATCAGCCGGTGCACCGACCGAATGTTTTCGTGATCCAGCTTCGATGCAACCAGGTATTCCTGCTTGACCTGTTCAACAAAGCGCTGATCCCTCTCAGACGCCTTGATGACATGCTTGAGTGCCCAGACCTGTTTGGTCTTTGGGTCCTGCACCGCGTACAGATCTGATGCGGCCCCCTTGCCGATCCTTGCGAGCACGCGATAGCCTGCGATCTGTGTTACATGCGACATGGCGGCGTCGGGTGCCTGCGTCATGAGGCGATCGTGGGGCTGTCGGTTCGCCCACAAGAACCCCATCAGGGTGTATCGATATCAGATGGCATTCCCTCGCGTTGACAGTGCACTGCGCGAGACTTGGTCGCCGTTGGGGCTCAGATGGGGGGGGTGTGAACCAGATAGCCTAGGGGCGTACTCGTCCGGCATCAACGCAACGGGTTCAGCAGTTGCTGTTCAAGCTGGGCGGCAGGGAAGTACTCGCCTGGGCTGTCGGTCGATCCCGGCGCCACGTCGCGGTGCAATCGGACGGCGCTGGCGGGGATGTTCAATTCCCGCTGAAGCCGCCGTACGAGACTGATCAATTGGGTCATCTGGCGGTCAGTCAACGGCCGGCGATTACCATTGCCGATGAGGCAGAGCCCGATGGAGTGCTGGTTGTGGTATTGGGCCTGGGCACCCCGTGCGTGGGCGCCTGGAAGCTGCTTGACCCAGCGCTCGCCCACATGAATGACGCCGTCGCCCATCCCGTTGCCGTTGCCGATGAGGAAGTGATATCCCATACCCTCAAAGCCGTAGGCGAGATAGAGGCGGCGCATCGATTCCGCGTCGCCCGCCGGTTCGCCGGAGTGATGGATGATGATGCCCTTCCACCGCGATCGATCCAGGGGAGCGTCGATCCGGAAGATGGGATCAAGAGCCGGCGAGTCGCCGATCAGGCCCGTATGCGTCGCAGGGAAGCCCGGCCGGGCACGATGGTCGCCCAGGGCCAGCAGGCCGGCCATGAGCGTCATCGACGCCAAGAAGCTGCTCCAGACGATCTTCGCCCGCAGTGACGGCTGAGGGAATTGCGATGAGCCTGTCCGTGACATTCCGATGCGCGCCTTGCCTGCCTCGGTTACAGACCCTATCGGGTGCGCCGAGGGCTGAACATTGGGCAAAGCGGCACTTTCGTGCGCCCGGTATATGCGATACCCGCTATCGGACCCCGCAGCGATTAGTGCTGGGAAAGACGAGCCCGCAGGGCCGGCTGTGGCCGGCCGAAGACATCCGGCTCTTCTAGTGGGACGTACCGGGTGCGCGTCCGCTGATGCATTTCAAACTGCGTTCTTGGCGCATTCTTGGGGAACAGCGCCCGCTGGCAACCCAGCAGGAACAGCATCGATACCAGAGTGCCGGTCACCGCGATCCGTCGCATGGGTCTCAGTATAGTCGCGCGGGTGCAACTGTCGGACTCTCATGCCCGGCGTTCGGGTCACGTTTCCTTCTCCCCACTTCATAACGGCTCCGGAGGCGTTCACGGGGGCCCAGGGCGTAGGTCGATCACGCGCTGGGCGGGGTGACAAATGCCCGTTCGAGCGTCGATATACGCCACCTGAGCGATGCAGCTGGGTTCGTCGGGCACGCCGGCCAGCGTGATCGGCACGGTCAAGGTGTAGTGCGTGCCGGCAAATGAGCTGCGGTACGCTTGACGCACCGCCTGTGGACCCAGCGAGATCCGCCCGACGGTGATGGCGTCAGCGTCGGATGGCAGCACCGCCGCGTGGGCGGAGACGTGCCCCACCATTTGCACGAATCGTTCAAGCTCATCAACGGGCTTCACATACAAGATCAGCACATCGGCACGCCCGTCGCCATCCTCGTCTCGGGCGTGGCTGCGCCGACCGATGGCTATCTGGGTGACATACGGGGTGCTGGCCAGAATCTCGGGGGTTGGTGAATCGGGTGAACCGCCGACCCGGCGCAGCTGGGCTCGGGCCTCAGCATTCTCGCGGGATAGCTGCCTGACCTGATCCTTCAGCTGGAGCACCTCAGATCGCAACCGGTCGTTTTCCTTTGCCACCCTCTTGCCGCCGCCACATCCCAACAGCGAGATCACAGCCACCGATATGACCAGCGATCGACGCAGGTGGTGGCGAGGAGGCACCAGGGCAGTGTACACCGCCTGGCTGCGGCAGCCGAATCTGCACCGGTTGTCTTCTGGGGAGTTCAGCCGGGATACGTCACCGCCCCGCTTCAATCATCTCTTTGCGTCTTGCGGCCCATCGGTTTCGGGGGGCGCTCAAGGACCCTGTCGGTCAGGCCGTAGGCGACCATCTCCTCAGCATCGAGCCACTTGTTCCGCTCGCAATCTTGGGCGATCGTCTCCAATGACTGGCCGGTGGTTTCAACGTAGATCTTGTAGATAATGTCGCGGAGCCGCAGCATTTCGCGGGCTTCGATTTCCAGATCGGTCGCCTGGCCTTCCAGGACCCCCGACAGCAGTGGCTGGTGCATGAGATTCTTGGCGTGGCCAAGCGTGTACCGCTTGTTCTTGGTGCCGGAGCACCCAACCAGGGACCCCATCGAGGCAGCCTGGCCGATGATGTAGGTCGCCACGTCGCAGGGCACGTACCGCATGGTGTCGATGACACCCAGACCGGCCGTCACCCCGCCGCCGGGAGAGTTGATGTAGAGGTTGATGTCCGCCTTGGGATCATCGTTGGCGAGATACAGCATCTGGGCGACGACCACGTTGGCGACGTCATCAGACAGGCCTCCTCCCAGGAAAATGATGCGGTCGCTCAGCAGCCGGGAATAGATGTCGTAGGCCCGCTCGCCTCGCCCGGTCTTCTCGATGACAATCGGAATGAGCGTGGACATGATCTCCTTCCAGGATGCGAAACCCAACGTCGCCGGGGCTGGTGGAACGCGGGGGCCGTGACCCGAGCACGTCGCCTATGGATCAGCTGGGCTTCTTTTCGTCCTTGCCCTTTTTCTTTTCGGGTGTGAACACTTCATCAACGAGGCCGTATTCCTTCGCTTCCTTGGCGGTGAAGTAGTGGTCGCGCTCGCCATCTTTGGCCACCCGCTCCACGGACTGGCCGGTGTGTTGGGCAATGATCTCGTTGAGGGTCTGCTTGGCTTTAATGATCTGCTCCGCCTGGATCTGGATGTCCGTGGTGTGGCCGGTCAGCCCGCCATAGGGCTGGTGGATCATGACTTTGGCGTGGGGAAGGATGTGGCGCTTGCCCGATGTCCCGGCGCACAGCAAAACGGCCCCGCCGGAATACGCCCGGCCGATACAGAACGTGGCCACGTCGGAGCTGATGAACTGCATCGTGTCGTAGACAGCTAAGGTGTCGTCAAGCGATCCGCCGGGGGAATTGATGTAGAGGTTGATGTCCTGGCCACGTCGTTGATCCTCCAGGTACAGCATCTGCATCATCACTCGAGCTGAAGAGATATGCGAGATCTCGCCCACGAGGAACACCACCCGGTTCTCGAGCATCAGATCGTCGATGGTCATCTCCCGGGTGCGCTGATAATGGACCGCATTACGCGGATCGGGAAACAAGGCATCGCCCCGGCGCGACGCGGAATCGAAGATGTTCGAGTCGTTCATGATCCTGTGGGGCCGCTGAGAGTAGGGGACGGGTTGGGCGGCATCATATCCCGGCGGCGGATATCGGCAAGCTCCACACTCCCGGCCGTGCGACGATGGGACTTCAGAAATCCTGCTCAAGTTCGGCCGGCGAGATCGGGCGGGGAAGCTTGGTGTCCGCGGAATCGAGATCCGTTCGGTCGGTGGGCAGGGTGATGACGACGGTGGTGCCCCGGCCGACATCTGATTGCAGTTCAATGCTGCCGCCGTGCTCCTGGACGATTTTGCGGGTCACCGCCAGGCCGAGTCCCGTCCCGCGCTGACCCTTTGTCGAGTGGAACGCCTCGAACACTTCTTCGTGCCGTTGGGGGGCGATACCCGGGCCGTTGTCGGAGACGGTGATCCGGGCCTCGTGTCTGTCGGGCAGGAATCGCGTTGCGATCGTGATGATGCCGGTCTTCGGCGGCGCCGCCTCCAGCGCATTGGTCAGCAGGTTCATCACCGCTTGGTGAATGGCATTGGCGTCCAGCGGGATCGGCGGCAGGTCCTCAGCGAGATCCAGCAGCAATCCCACCCGTCTGTGGTCACACTGCGGCCCAATGAGTTGTGCGACCTCTTCGATCAATGGGCCAAGGGGTGTCAGTTCCGGTTCGAGTTCGCGATGCTTGGAATACGTCAGCATGTTCAATGTCAGGCTGTAGATGCGATCGAGATTGCGGGCGAGGATCGGCCAGCCCTCCCTGGCAAGTTTCAGATCGCCCCGGTTCAGCGCCAGCTCCACGGCATCGGCCCCCCCTCGCAGACCCTGAAGAATGTTCTTGATCGAGTGGCTCAGGCTGGCCACAGTCTGACCGATGGCGGCGAGCCGCTCCGTCTGCATCTTCGAGCTGACCAGTTGGGTATTGGTCAAGGCCAGCCCGGCGTGCTGCCCGATCGCGTCCATCAGCCTCAGCTGTGATTCCGTGAAGGTGAACTGAACCATCGACGAATCGATGTGGATGACCCCAAAGATCCGCTGACCGGCTCGGATCGGCACGCAGATCGCCGACCGGATGCCGTACTCCCGGACCGAGTCGCCCGAGCGGAACCGCGTGTCGTTCATCGCGTTGGTGGACAGAATCCCTTCACCCTGCTTCAGCGTGTGCTGGATGATGGTCTGGCTGACGGGAATTCGCCCCTCGTCGACGGTCTTTGGCCGGGTCTTGTACCGGACCACGACCGGCTCCAGCGCACTCTGCGGATTCTCATGATCCTTCTCCAAAAGAATGAATCCGCGGTCCGGCTGAAACTCTTCAAAGATCAGGTCCATCACCCGGCTCAGCAGCCCGTCGCGGTCGATGGTGGAGCAGGTCAACGCCGTAAGCTCATAGATCACCCGCAGATGGTTGATTGCGGCCTTCACCGGATCAGGTTCGGCGAGGATCATCGAGTCTTCATTCGGATCGACCCGCCGTTCGACCGTGACATCCATGTCCGCCGGCCCGACCACGCGCACCCGATCGGATTTTTCCTCCTGGGCAGTGACGGCGAAGATAAGCAGTGTCGAGCCGCAGCGAACCTGATCACCCGGCGAGAGCTCAACGCGATCTTTGGTGATCCGCGCACCGTTGACGAACGTGCCGTTTGATGAGTCCAGGTCCCGCAGAAACCACTTGCCGTCGTCGGGCGTCAGCTCAGCATGCCGGCGGCTGACTGTGGAGTCCGTCAGCGGCAACGATTCGGAGGAGCGACCGATGAGCTGCGGCTCGTCGGCCGGAAGATCGAATCTCATGCCGCGATCGGGCCCTTGCAGTACGTGTAATACCAACACCGCTCGGTCCTTACTCCTGCGCAAAATGGCTCTTGACCGTGTGAGCATCGCCCAAGGGCTTCGCACACGCGCCAGCTCCAGATCATAGCTCCGCCCAAAGACCGGCGTCCTCGGGTCTGCCCCAGCGACGAGCTGGATCAAAGCGAATCTGATTCACCTGTGATGCCCGCCTGCGCACAGCGGCCGAGCGGGCGGCCAATCTGTTCAGCCATGAAGAAGATTCCCATCCCCTTTCGTCCCCTCGCCCCCCCTTTTCGTCCCCCTTTTCCGTTCAAGGCAACTACCGATCAACTGGTTGGCAGAAAGCGTCCGCACATCAGTTCTTCGGCTGTCTTCAGTCCCATGATGTCGCGGCCATCCTTTCCCTTCTTAAGAACAGCGCCAGAATCGCCGCGATCGATGATTCTCTGGATGTCGTCGATGACTGTGTGGCCGTTGGAGATATGAAGTCGCTTTATGTAGGCGCGATCATTCACGAGAGAGTTCCACGCATCGACGAGGACAAAAGGACTGTGGGACGAGAACAAGAACTGGCTTGTCCGCCTGGTTCCCTTTGGCTTCGCCACAGCACAAAGCAACTCAAAAAACAGGCGGACGGCGTCGGGCGTCAAGCCTGTCTCGGGCTCCTCAATACAGACGATGTGAGGTTGTGTAGGATAGTTCAGGAGTGTGACCAGTCCTAGTGCCAGCAGCGTTCCGGAAGACACGTTCGGTGCGAGAATCCTTTGGCGGGCATCATCGAATTCGAGCGCGAAACCAACACGATCGACCCCAATCGTGTTGAAGGTGATCCCCTGAAGTTGTGGAATGACGCCCTGAATGTCCTTGATGATCTTCTTCAAGACGATCGGATTCTTCTGGCTGAGCCAGTACAAGCAGGCCGACAGATTCTCGCCTTCATAACCCATGCGCACAAGGCTGCTCAAGTCCGGCTCCTGCGAAGCTCGGGACAACTGGCGAGGTTCCAGACGGTAGTTGACAACACTCCCTATTTCACGTGCAAGGCTACCGAGTACCTTGGGTCCTTCGAATGTATTCTTGGGCAGGTTCCGGATCGTCGCCAGTAAGGAAGCATCCGCCTCGATATCTTTCCAGACGAGCCATCTTACATCCAGAGTACTGTTGGAACGATCGAACACCAACTGGTTTCCCAACCGAACCTTCTCGTAGAGAATCGAGGGCGG
>JADFIM010000147.1 GCA_022566725.1 Planctomycetota bacterium | reverse complement strand
CGGCCCTGCCTGACCAGCTCGTCCCAGACTTCCCGCGGATACTGATACGGCGGCATGATGGCCACGACCTGCGACTTCTTGCCGCCGGTCAACGGACTGCGACCGAGCTTCGACTCTTCGCCGAGGCGGGTGAGCTTGAGGCGCTTGCGGAAGGCCTTCATGGCCCGCCTCAGGTTCGCCGGATCCAGCGCGTCCGAGGGGTCCGAAGCGTTGGGCGGTTCGTCGATCGTCATAGGGGGGCCCGGGAAACTATAGCCGGGGACCCGCGGCGCATGCGGCGTGGGCTATGGTTACGCGGTGGCCCGCCACCACGCCGAATCCGAAGCCGGCGAGCATCGTCCCCCCCTGAGGGATCTGCGGCGGTCGTCGTGACTCGTAATGTCTCACCAGCCTCGTGGCTTTGATACGATCGACTGTGGTGCGCCGGTGTGGATCACGGCGCTCCCGACGCTGTCGCTTTGGAAGAGGATCAGGACGATGGCCTCCCGGATCGCGATTTTCTGGCCAGGTGACTACCGGGTCAAACCAAATGAGTTGGCGCTTCCCAATGTCATCGAGGCGACGATGCAGCTGGAAGCGGCGCTGGCAAAGCTCGGTCGGCGGTCCTACCGCGTGGAAGGATTTCTCACCAAGCCGCACGAGGCGATCGAGAAGCTCTCGCCCATCGACGACCCGTTGATCGGCGTGTGCGTGCATTGGTTCTACGGGCCGCACACCACCGACGGCGTGGTGGGTAAGGACAATCCTCTGCTGCTGGCCAGCAATTTCTCCGGCACGTGGCCCGGTCTCGTCGGCCTGCTCAACACCGGCGCGTGCCTGGAAAGTGTCGGCCGAAAATTCTCACGCATCTGGACCAGCGTCGACGACTGGACCGCCGACGCGGCGTTCATGGCTCGCCTGGACGAGTGGTGCCGGACCGGGCGCATCACCTATTCCGAAGATGAACTGGCGTTTGACGCGCCGGTCTCCGCGGAAGCAGCCCGCATCGCCCAATCGGTCGCCGAGGAGATCAGAAGCCGGCGCGTCCTGGCGCTGATGCTGGGCGACACCTCGATGGGCATGATCAACGGCTACTTTGGGCCGCGCCTGCTCAACCCCATCGGCTTCACCGAGCATAAAATCGATCAAGCCTGGATCATCGATCACGGCAAGACGATCGACGCCACGCGCATTAATGATGCATTCAACTTCGTCAAGCAGGCGGGCGTGACGTTTCATTGGGGCGAACCCGATGCCCAAGACTTCGACGAGCAGGCTACCCGCGAGCAGTTGCGCGACTACCTCGTGGTCCTCGATCTCATCAAGGAGTTCAAGGCTGACTGCCTCGGCTGGCAGTATCAGCTTGGTCTGCTGCCGTTGCGCCCGCCGTCGGACTTCGCCGAAGGATTGTTCAACTCGGTCTGCCGGCCGGAGTCAAACGGCGATACCATCGCTACCGCGACCGAAGCCGATCAGGGCAATCTTATCCCCATGGAGATGATGAAGCGCTTGCTCAAGGCCAAGGGATTGCATCAGGCGGTCATGTTCCACGATGTGCGCTGGGGCGCCGAGCATGACCGACGCTTCGTGTGGGTGCTGCTCAACTCCGGCTCGTGCGGCGCGTTTGCGTTCAATCACGATCCAAACACGTTGCAAGGCGTACATTCCTATCGCCAACCGGCCGGATACTTCCCCGTCCCCGGCGGAACTTTTGCTGGAGAGAGCCTTCCCGGTACCATCACCTGGTCCCGGGCCTACATCAAAGACAGCGAATTGTGGATGGACATCGGTGTCGGAGAAGTCGTCAAACTGCCGCCGGCCAAGCGCGATGCCTGGTGGGAGGGCACCACCCGCCAATGGCCCTTTATGGCTGCCAACCTCGGTGTTGGCCAGCAAACCATCATGGCACACTACATGTCCAATCACATTACCGTCGCCTACGGCGATATCTTCGCCGAAATGATCGCGCTCAGCCGAGCACTCGGATTCAAGGTCCGTATCCTGCGCGGCAAGCGAAATGTCTAGCCGCGAGCCGCAAGCGAGCGCGAAGAGCCAGCGAGCCGAACCGGGCCGGCAAAGTGAGCCGGGCCGTGCCGGCCCGGTTGACCACTGCTCCAGCATCAACTTCCATAAGCCAAACGCCAGATGACCGACGAGATAAACAACCCTCTCTACCTCGGTATCGACGTGGGAACCGCCAGTGCCCGCGCTGGCATCTTCGATCCATCCGGGCGCATGCTCGGCTCCGCTGGTCATGCCATTCAGATCATGCGACCTCAGGCGGAATTTGTAGAACAATCCTCCGAGGACATCTGGCAGGCGTGCTGTGCGGCAGTGCGTGATGCGCTCTCGCAGGCCGGCGCTCAACCGGCTCAGGTGCGCGGCCTCGGTTTCGACGCTACCTGTTCCCTGGTCGTGCTCGATGAAACCGACCAACCCGTGACCGTT
Organism: Planctomycetota bacterium; assembly: GCA_022566725.1. Lineage (GTDB taxonomy): Bacteria > Planctomycetota > Phycisphaerae > Phycisphaerales > SM1A02 > JADFFQ01. Next base: position 4,814 of record JADFIM010000147.1, on the reverse strand, counting down.
AGTCCAACCGGCCACGACGAGCAGAATGTCATCGCCTGGATGGATCATCGCGCAATCGAGCAGGCCGATCGCATCAACGCGACGGGGCATGATGTCTTGAAGTACGTCGGCGGCACGATCTCTCCGGAAATGCAATCGCCCAAACTGCTGTGGCTCAAAGAAAACCTGCCCCAGACCTGGCGCCGCGCCGCCAGGTTCCTCGACCTACCGGACTTTCTCACTTACCGCGCGACCGCTAACGACACGCGATCGCTCTGCTCAACCGTTTGCAAGTGGACGTACCTCGGCCACGAAGAGGCGCATCAACCGAACAGCGTCGGCCGGTGGGATCCCTCCTATTGGCGGCAGATCGGCCTCGGCGAACTCGTCGAGGAACGCTTGGCCCGTATCGGCTCCACAGTGAGACCGATGGGCGAAGCGATCGGTCAAGGCTTAAGCAATGCCGCCGCCCAGGAGCTTGGTCTTGAGCCAGGGACAGCAGTGGGCGTGTCGATCATCGATGCCCATGCCGGCGGGCTCGGCGTGCTCGGCGCTCGATTCGATGAACAAACGCCGTCCTACCAAGACATGGAACGGCGCCTAGCCCTCATCAGCGGCACGTCGAGCTGCCACATGGCCGTCTCGCGCGAGCCCCGCTTTATCCAAGGCGTCTGGGGGCCTTACCACTCCGCCATGATCCCCGGCCTATGGCTGACCGAAGGCGGCCAATCCGCCACGGGCTCGCTTATCGATCACATCATCTTCTCCCACACCCGCGCCGCTGAACTACAAGATCAATCTTGTGCCAGTGGTCGCAGCGTGTACGAACTGCTCAATGACCGCCTCGATGTGTTGTCCGCAGGTTCCGACTTCCCCGCTCAACTCACGCGTGACCTGCACGTGCTGCCGTACTTCCTCGGCAACCGCTCGCCGCGGGCCGATCCGACGCTTCGCGGGGCCATTTTCGGCCTGCGGCTCTCCGACACGATTGATGATCTCGCCGTGCTGTACCTCGCCACGATTCAGGCCATCGCCCACGGCACCCGCCACATCATCGTCACCCTCAACGAAGCCGGCTACCGAATCGACACCATCTTCGCCTGCGGCGGCGGCACGAAGAACTCCGTCTTTCTGCGCGAGCACGCCGACATCACCGGCTGCCGAATTGTCCTACCACGCGATCCGGAAGCGGTTCTGCTCGGCTCCGCCATGCTCGGTGCTGTCGCGGCAGGGGATCAGCCCTCCGTCCTCGACGCGATGTCGGCGATGAGCCAACCCGGCCAAACCATCACCCCCGCCACCGGCCAAATTGCTCAATTCCACGACGCCAAGCACACCATATTTCACCGCATGTACGCCGACCAGCTCGCCTACCGCACCCTGCTGTAGACCTGCGGGCAGAGGGTTACCCGCCGATTGCGTCGGGGAAGGAATGCCCAGACCAACGCGGTCCTGCCTAAGCCATGACGCGCACGGCCCCCAGTTCGCCAGCAGCGTCAGCAGGTCGAGGATGCCGACGGTGCCGTCGCCGTCGAGGTCGGGCGGCCCGCCGGAGTTGGTGAACTCACCCCCAGTTGGCCAGCAGCATCAGCAGGTCGATGATGCCGACGGTGCCATCGCCGTTGAAGTCGGCCGGGCACTCATCGGGCGGATCGGGGCACGGTCCCCATGCGGCTAGCAGTTGCAGCAGGTCGAGGATGCCGACCGTTTCGTCCCCGTCGATGTCGCCGAGGATCGTGACGTCGAACGTGAAGTCGAATGATGCCTGCCCCGACCGGCTCGGCGGCACCTCGTTGTCGATGAACGACCCGGCTTGAACATCCAGGGTGTACACCCCCGGCTCAAGGGTGCCGGCGGCTTGGAGGGCCTGATTGTTGGTTCCACCGCCCGGCGGGGGCTCGACGGACTGTTGCAAGAGCAGGACGCCTCCGATCGGGCCCTCCCACAACCTGGCCAGAACAATGGCATCGACGTTGGCATCGGGGAATGACCCCGCGGTCATCCTGCCGTCGAGAGTGAACCTGCTCAACGACGGCAGCTCAAAGGTTACTTCGAAATAGGAGAAGCCGAAGGCGTGGACCATCCCCGGGACCGGGCCCTGGGCCTCGGTCGTCACGGTGCCCGAGGCGGTCATCGAAGCCGAATCGATCTGTGATTGCTGGCCGGCCGTCGCGCCTGCGAACCCGGAGTCGCAGCCGTGCTGGGTCTGAATGAATGCATCGAAGGGCTCGAATCCCGCTGCCGCTTCGCCGTCGAAGAAGGAGTCATCGCTGCACTGCGGGGCGTTGACAGACTCGGTGCTCACGAAACGGTCCTGATCGACCGGGATGATCGTTTGCGCTTCTGCTGTCCCGCAGGCCAAGAGCGCTGCAGACGCCGCGAAGACGCTAGCCGCGTTCACCGTAGATGGATGTGGACGCATATTGCTGATCCTCCTTTGCGCTGAGAAGAGGCCGCACAGCGGTGCTGCTCAGGCGGTCTGCCGAATCCTCGGCCGTTATGAGCCCCACCATGTGACCAGGCATGAGCGTTACGGCAGCAGTATACCACCGCTAGCGGCCCGGCTGCACTGTCTAGCCGAGATGAATGCGGCGGCTCAGAACACCTCGACCCGAGCGTTCAAGCACACGGCCCCCAGTTGGCCAGCAGCGTCAGCAGGTCGAGGATGCCCACGGTGCCGTCGTTGTTGAAGTCGGCGGGCCGTTGGGGTCGGTGAAGCTCAACCCCAATGAGCTAGCAGAGTGAGCAGATCGAGAATGTCCACGTCGCCGTCGATGTCGAGGTCGGCCAGGCAGTTGTTGGCGGGATCGCCCCACGCCGCCAGGACGGCCAGCAGATCGAGGATGCCGACAACACCGTCGGCGTTGAGGTCCGCGAAGATCACATCTTCGACGGGATCGAACTGGTATTCGTAGGCCCCCATGTCCACGACGACCGGCACTCCGCAGCCGGGGTCGAAGTCGGCCTCATCGGCGTTGAAGCGGGGGTTGCCGTCGAGGTCAACCGGGAACAGTTCAGCCGTATTGCCGTCCCCGTCGTAGTCACCGGCGTCGATCGGCACGCCCCAGTTGTTCCCGGCGTCGATTCCAGGTGAGCCGGACAAGAGGTGGAAGTCACTGTTGACGGGATCGACGAAAAGCGGGTCGGCGTCGATGTTGCCGACGCCGGGGAAGCTCCTAAGCCCCTCAATGCACGAATAGTCAACGGAGACAGGACCATCGGCGTGGATTTGCGCCGATTCGTCCTGCCCGCCTGCGTCACTGTTGGCCCAGAGGATCGAGTTGGCGATCGCGCCGTTGCTACCCTCGGTCCAGATGCCGCCGCCCGATTCCACCGCGGTGTTTTCGCTAAGCGTGGAATTCAGCAGCGAGAACGAGCTGAGCGCGCCCTCGACGTAGATCGCCCCCCCCAGCGAGGCGGTGTTGCCGCTCATGCTGCAGTCGATCAGCATCGACGACCCCCCCACGATATTGATAATGCCACCGCCCCGCGAAGGGTTTTCGGGCGCTGCAATTGCCTGGTTCGTCTCGATCGTGCAGTCGATCAGGATGGCAACGACGTCCTGAGTGAACAGCGCCCCGCCTCGCCCGCCAATGCTGCTGCCGACGGCGGTATTGTTCGTAAATGAGCAACTGATGAGCGTGATCGGATCGATGTCCGATTCGAAGGCTGCAAGACACACGGCGCCGCCGAGGAAGCCCTGATTCTCGCTGAAGACACAGTTGACCAGCAAGACTTCGGTCTCAGGTTCGACAAAGGCAAAGATCGCTCCGCCGCCGTCACTGGAAACCCCTAACGCGATATTGCCGGTGAAGACGCAGTCGGTCACCGTCAAATTGGCGAAAAGGTTTAACATTGCGCCACCGCTCTGGGTGGCCGTGTTCCCATCAAAGGTACAACCGGTCACCGTGGGATTTCCGCCATCGGCGAACATTCCACCGCCGCCGGTATTGTTGAACGTGGCCTCAGCCGTGTTACCGCTGACAACGCAGTTCGTCACCGTCGGGCTGGAGTTGAGGAGGAAGAGGCCTCCGCCGTTTGGGCCGCCGGGGGCAGCAGCCGTCACAAAGCCATTGGTGATGGTGAAACCGTCCACCACGGCGTCGGCGGTCTCGCCGCTGTCGAAGTAGAACCCGCGGTGGGGTTCGAGCTCGGTTCCTTCGCAGTCGATGATGCAGTTGTCCGGGCCGTTTTCGCTGCGGACGGTGATGAGCTTGCCTGCGAAGTTGATGTCGCGGTTGCCATCACCCGTGTAGACGCCGTCGGCGACGATCACCTCATCGCCATTCACCGCCGCGTTGATGGCCGCCTGGATGGTGCGATAGTCGCCCGGCACGTTGATGATGTCGGCGACAGCGGTGCCGCTGAGCGTGACACACGCCACAGCGACCATACAACACGGCTTGAACATGGCTGCACCTCCCCTTGGCGAAGAGGCCGCACGGCGGTGCTCACGATGTGGTTGGCCGACTCCGTGGCCGCCACAAGCCCCCACCATGCGACCGGACATCCGAACTCCGGCAACAGTGTACGACTGCTCACCGTTTGGTTGCAATGTTTATCTCGGGCGATTGCCGCGGCTCAGACCGTTTCGCTTGCAACGCTCACGCGCACGGCCCCCAGTTGGCCAGCAACGTCAGCAGGTCGAGGATGCCGACGTTGCCGTCACCGTCGAAGTCGGGCGGGCCGCCGGGGTCGGTGCCCCAAACCGCTAACAACGCGAGCAGATCGAGAATGCCAACGCTACCGGTGCCATCGAGGTCCCACAGGCACTTTCCGGGGGCGCCAGCATCAAAGAGGGAGGCCGAGCCGGAGGCGATGCCGTTGTCGTCATC
>JADFIM010000146.1 GCA_022566725.1 Planctomycetota bacterium | reverse complement strand
CCCTAGATAGTCGATTGGAATGCGTAGTGAACTGTTGTCTTGAGTCCAAGAGAGTTTCCATAATTCGTTAATACATAAAGAGATAGCATCCAAAGGCTCTTGTAAAGCCAACGCATTTCCGTACCATTAGTCGGCTGATTGTTCTAGAATTACGGGTCTCCAAGGACAAATTACAAAATGAATAGCCTGTCCTTGCAAGATGTCCTTATCGAAGTGTGCCGTAAAGGAGGATGCGCGTGTCCCAGGTCCAAACCAAGTTGCCGTATAAAGTCGCCGACCTTTCTTTGGCCGATTGGGGCCGTAAAGAAATTCAACTGGCCGAAAACGAAATGCCGGCCGAAGATACGTCCATATCGCGTAGGCCACGGCCGCGCCGGCAGCCAGAAGCAACACCAGACGGACCGTGCCGGGAAGTCGCAACAGAAAATCAAGCCCCGTCAGCGCGAGCGCCAAGCCCAGCGCATAGGCGGTCATGACAGCCAGCCGCTGCGCAAGAAGCATCGCCCGGCTGCGCCGACGGATCCGTTGAAGCTCGGCGATGATCTGCCGCATAGTCGGCCACACCCTCTCAAGCAATCACTACTGCTATCGGCGGCGTTTCGTTCGGCGGCCAAGAGAATCCACTGCCGATACGGACTGGTGGTCTAGGCAAGGCGGATGAGTTTGCGGCCGATCCATTCACCCGCCGCCAGCAGAAGCAAGAGCCCAAACGCCAACGGCGAGTCCCAGATCCGCTCCGTGATCGGGTTGATCGTACGCACCGAGCGATTGGGCAACAGGCTGGGAAGCTGATCCAGTTCATCGGGCGCCAGCATTCGTCCGCCGGTCTGCGCCGCCAGGACCTCCAGCAGGGCATGATCGGTCTCCGGCCGACGCAACTCATCATCCGGGGCGTACACTTCGATCGGGACTTCCAACTTGAGATCCGCCAACGTCGGATCATTGATGCGCACCCGCAGTTGCCCACTGACCCCCGGCACAAATGTTGCTGCGTAGTTCGCCACGCGATCCCGGTCAAGTCTCGACGACCGATCAAGACGATGCAGCTCGATCTCGGCGATCGCTGTGCCGTCGGACGTCTCCACCATCGCCGCGATGCTGAGCCGCGACTCTTGCACCAGGCGGGAGTCGAGCAATTCCAGATTGATCCGCATCACCTGGCTGGTCGTCAGTCGCCGGGGGTTCACGTCGAGAGTGGCGGAATCACCCAAGCCGGCGACGCTTTCGCGGCCGAGCATGCGGATGATCTGCACCCAGAACCGTTCCGGCAGTAACTCGCCCCGCCCGTATCGCCAACGCCAGGTTTCATCCGTGGCGACATAGACGATCTGTCCGGCGCCATAGCGCAGATGGATGACAAGCGGCAGTCGCGCCCCGCGGAACTCGGCGGCGGTCTCGGCCAGGACTTCCGCGGTGGGCTTGAGCCGCCCGGGCTCGATCCGCTGAGCGTAATGAAGCCGCGACCATCCAAAGCTCGCCTCGGCGAGCTCTCGCGGCCAGCCGGCGTGGTCGTCCGAAGCCAATCGCAGCAGACCAAGCCGATCCGCCAGCGCCGTGGGGACCATGTTCACGGGGCTGCCGATCGCCCGCAGCGCCAATGACCCGCGCATCGGCAGCAGATCAGCCAGCACTGTGCCCGCATAGGTGCTGGGCGTGTACCGCTCGCCGCCGATCCACAACAGCCCGGCCCCCCGCTGGGCGACATGATCCCGAATCATGTCCAGTTGTTCGGGCGAGAAGAAGGATGCGGGAACGTCGCCCAACAGAATCACATCAAACGGCGCGAACTCCTCAGGCGACCGCGGCAGGCGGGAGATCGGCTGATTCCCTTCCTGGGCAAAGTCGCGGTCAGCCGAGATCAGCATCACCGAACTCTCGATCGACTTCTCGCGGATCAGCAGGTTCTTGAGGTATCGGTACTCCCACCGCGGATACCCGTCCACGTAAAGCACTCGCAACGGCCGATCAATCAACTCTATCCGGAAGGTCCGAACGTTGTTCTCGCTAACCAGGTCCGGCTGATCGCTCTGGACGACGACTTTCCAGGTGGCCTCACCCGCCAGAAGCGGCCGAGCGGTCATCGTCACCTTCACAGCGTGGTCAATCGAATCGCCCCAGTCCGGCAGCTGGACGCGATCAAGCTCTTGCCCAGTGGTTTCGTCGATCAATCTAACCACGGCCGGAGCACCACCAACGGCCGATCCGAGCTGATCCAACTCGACCACCACCGGCACTTCGTCGCGGATAAATGCCCGCTGCGGCGCCTCGACACTCCGGATGGCCAAATCGCCAAACGGCTCGGAGGAACCGAGCCCAACAGCAAAGACGGATATTTTGTCGCTGCGCAGCCGGCTGATGATGGCGCGGGTCGGCGGATCAGTGGTCCGCCCGTCGCTAAAGAGCACAATCCCGCTGACCGCCCGTGCCGCGGCCCGCTGGAGTGCTTGCTCAAGGGCGGCGTTGAGGCGTGTTCGCCGCCCGCTCGGCTCTCCGAGATCGACCGGCGCAACGAAACCAGCCGCCCGGGAGGCCGGTGACACCTTGGGCAGATTGAATGTGGCGTCGTGAAACCCCAGCCATACCACGTGCCGAGCCTCAGCGAGCTGCTGCCACATCTGAGCATGCTCATGCAGCAGCGAACGCAACTGATCGTCGCGGCTGAGCCTGCCGCCCTGCGCTGCCGACGGGGGCGCTTGGACATCGGAGATGTTCATGGAGGCGCTGCGATCGACGAGCACGAGCACCCAGTCCTGCTCGACGGTCTCCCGCGGCTGCTGGAGCATCGGGCCACTGATAATCAGAAGTATCAGCACCACCAGCAGAGCCCTCGTCACCGCCAGCACCGCCCGGCCCCTGGCCGGCCCAAGAAGTCGGGTGTAGCTCCAGGCGGAAAGCAACGCCGCGCCCAGGAGCAAGACGACCCACACCCAGCCCGGCCAGGCGTGTTCCCAAACCAGACGGACCCCCCGAGCGTCCGGTGGGATGACGTCGAGATCCAGCAGCCAGCGGATCAGGCCATGATTCATCGAACGTGCCCCCCCGCCGGAGACGGCGCATCGGCAGCGCTTGGACGCAGCCCTTGTGCAAATCCGCCCAGGGCGGAGCGCCCGGCCGGCAACGCGTGGCTGAACCAGCGCGCCAATCCGGTTTCGATCACGATCAGCGTCAGGACCACAAGCAGAAGGAACCCGGCCAATGGTGATCCGGACTCGACGGTTCGCAGGGCCGCTGCGGGATCAGCGGGGTCGAAGGTCTTCCACGACCCGGACTTCCCCAGCCATTCGAGCACCGCGGCCTGGTTCTGAGGATCGGTCCGCCCCGAGGCAGGATCGACGTTGACCGCAACCGTTCCGATCCGCTGCATCGCGTGATCAAAGATGCCGTAGAGTCCCGACCGATCCAGCGGCTGGCCAGGTCGCCCGGCAGGGTCGATCGAGATCGTCTTGCCGTGGGGGCCGACCAGCGCCGCTGCGGACATGGTGAGGCCAAGCCCCGGCCGCTCGCCAGCGCTATATTGCTGCGAGGTGCGAATCAAACCCACCCCCTGGCGGATCAACTCATGGAAAAGCGGCACCATCAACGGCTTGGTGGGCAGGGTCGTCCATCCCTGCTGCGGCGAGCTGCCGAACACCGGCGCGACAGCCAGATAGACGACCATGCCGTGCGAGGCCGATGCGTTCGCTCCGGAAGGCAAATCCTGCGGCACCTGGGCCGGCGGGCCGGAGACAATCACCATGGGTGATCCATCGGCAAATCGCAATACATGCTGCGCCTGCGTCTGGGCGTCATCAACCGGGAGCACGCGATAGGCCAACACAGGTCGAAGCAGTTCCTTAAGGTCGCCGGACAGGAAGCGCAACAGCTCCGACGCCGGCTGCTCCTCAGCCAGCCCGAGCCCGAATTCATATTGGACGACCTCCAAATTGATTCGCCACGGCAAGCTCATGCTCTGAACGAGGCGGTTGGTCCATTGGTGGACAATGCTTTCTGCGGGCGGCATCACGATCAAAAGTCCCCCGCCATCCAAGAACGACCGCAGTATCGGCCAGCCCCGGTCGCTGACCAGGTCGGGCCGAGGCAACACAGCTGCATCAACACCGCGCACATCCACCGCCTCGAGCGCAACCGGATCAATCTCCACAACGTCCATGGGACTCTGATCGGACGGCTGCAGGGCACGGCGAATCCACTGACCCGCTCCGAGACGATCAAGGTTCGGCTCCGATCCGAAGCCTCGCCGATCGATCAGCAATACGCGAATCTGCCGACGAGCCGGCAGCACGATGTGCCGCCGGTTGTCGGCGTTCAGCGTGTCGTGGTCAATCTCCGCGGTGAGAGCCAGCGCCCCGTCAACGCCAGCAGCGAGGTTCATAACGAAGTCCACTCGGGCGAGCGATTGGCCCGGCTCCCAGTGCACAACCTTCGGGTCAATCAGTGGCAGGTCCTCTCCGATCAGCCGCACCTGGGTGACGTCGCGCCCCAGCTCGCCCCCGGATCGGGAAAGCCCGACGGTGACCTGCCCGGATCCCTCATAGCCCGGCGACAGAATCAGGCCGCGCATCGGCTTGATTGAAGCGACCTGCACATTTGGAGCGATGGTCTGCGCGGCCGGGGCGGCCAGAAGCATCGTTGCGCTGCCAACAGCGACGGGCGCCGACGGCAGCGAACGATCAAGCGGCATCGACCCGCGGCGGAAATCACTGAGCAGGTAGACGACTGGCGACTCTCGCTGGGGTTCAAGCTCATCCATGGCCGAGCGGAGCAGGGGCAAAGCAGCGGCCAGATCGGTCGGGGCCTCCGCCGGTTCGATCGACCGAAGCAGGTCAATAATCGCCGCGTGATCGCTGGATGGGGGAATGACCATCCCGTTGGCGGGACGGGCCGCGGTCACCACACCGACGACATCGCCCGGGCCCAGCGACTTGATCAGATCAATCGCCTGTTCAACGGACCGGTCCAAAGCAGTTCGCGGGACCTCGCCGGCTGAATCAAGACGGACCCCTGAAGCCAAGCCGTTATCGATCACGATGAATACGGCCCTCGACCCGCCGGTCTCGAAGATCCCGGCCGCGTCGAGGATCGGCCGGGCCAGCGCCGCACCCAGAACAAGGAGAATCAAACACCGCACCGCCAGCAGCAGCAACTGCTCAAGTTGAAGCCGGCGGCGGTGCTTGCGCAGCGCTTCGATAAGAAATCTCATCGCCCCCCACCGGACCGGTCTTCGCCGTTGCCGGCTGAGCAGGTGGATGAGAATGGGCACGATTACCGAGGCGGCCCCGGCGATGGCCAGACCTATCGTTACAAACGTCATCGGCTGGCTTCCGAGCCCAGGCAAACCGACCTCACCGATCGCAAACCCCGAACATCATGGCTGACAGCATCGTGCTTCATCCGGCTTTGCTCCGCTTGCTGTGCACATTGCGGCGCGCAAGCAGGTGGGTCAGCGCCGGCCCGACCGACTCATGCGTGTCGAGGCGGTGATAGTCGAATCCGAACCCCAGCGCAATCCTGCTCACGGCGTCGATGTGATTCGACAACGCCTCGAGGTACCCGCTGCGCAGCGCTCGTGGATCGATACGCACCTTCCCCTCGCCCTCCAGCCCTTCGAACGGCGCCGGTTGAGAAAAACCGAACCTCATCTCCTCCCGGTCGAGCGTCTGAAGCACGATGACATCGTGGCGGCGGTGGCGAAACCGCGCGAGCGCCTGGCGGATCGAATCCAGGTCGTCGAACAGGTCCGAAATGATCACGAACAGCGCTCGGTTGCTGATTTTGGAGACCACCTGATCGGTCACCTTGGCCAAGTTTGTTGTCGCTTCGACCGGCTCACCGCTAAGAGCGTTGACAATCCGCCTCCACTGCGGACGGGTGCCGCTACGAGCCACGATGGTTCGAATCTCGTCGGCGAACACCACCAGGCCTATGCGATCCTGCTGATGCAGACACAGATAGGCGATTGCGGCAGCGACCGCGGTCGCGTGATCGTACTTCGTCCATACCCTGCGGCGGCGGCTGGCTGTGGTGCCTCCCCATCCGCTCTTCACCGCCAACGACCCGTAGCTCATGGACGCGGAAGCATCCACAAGCAGAACTACGTCGAGGGTCGTCTCCTGCTGGTACTGCTTGATGTACAGCTTGTCCGACCGGCCGTACACCTTCCAGTCCAGGTGCCTCAGATCATCGCCCGCGACGTACTGGCGGTGCTCGGCGAATTCGACCGCCATGCCCTGGTACGGGGAGCGGTGGGTACCGCTCATCACCCCCTCGACGATCATCTTCGCCCGCAGCTCAAAGGGCGACAGCTGCGCAAGCGTTTCAGGAGCAAGATACTGCTCAGCTCGAATGTTCTTGGTCTCTGCCATGGAGGGATCCTTCAGCGTCGCGACCGCCGTTTGGAGGATCGCCTACGGTCGCATCACCGCGTCCATCTGTCGCAGGGTGGCCTCATCGCTGCTATCCACGGGAATTCGACCGAGAAGATCGCTAATGATGTCGTCGGTGGTCACGCCATCGGCCTCAGCGTTGAAATTGGTGATGATGCGATGTCGCATGACCGGCAGCGCCACCGCGACGATGTGCTGAGGCATGACATGGGTTGCTCCGGACAGGATCGCCTTGGCCTTCGCGCCCAGAACGATGTACTGGCTCGCCCTAGGGCCGGCTCCCCAACTGACGTATTTCTGAACCACCTCCGGCTTCTTGCTCGCTTCGCGAATCCGCGTCGCGCGCACAAGCCGCAGCACATACCGCACAACGTGATCAGCAATCGGAACCTGCCGAACGAGGTTCTGAACCCGTATCACATCCTCGCCCGTCAAGACCGGCTTGACCTGCTGCTCCTGGCCCGCCGTGGTCTGCTTGACCACTTGAAGCTCCTCCTCCTCACTGGGGTAGTCCATCCTGACATTGAACATGAATCGATCGAGCTGAGCCTCCGGCAAAGGATATGTGCCTTCCTGTTCGATCGGGTTCTGCGTGGCGAGTACAAAGAACGGTTTCGGAAGCAGATGCCGTACACCGCCGGCGGTGACCTGCCGCTCCTGCATCGCCTCCAGCATGGCGGCCTGCGTCTTGGGCGGCGTGCGGTTGATCTCGTCCGCCAGAATCACATTCGAGAAGATCGGGCCCTTTACGAACCGCAGCTCCCGCGTTCCGGACGTCTTGTCCTCCTCGATGACCTCGGTGCCGGTCATATCCGAGGGCATGAGGTCCGGCGTGAACTGAATGCGCGAAAAGCCCAGGCTCAGCGTTCGAGCGATCGTGGAGATCAGGAGGGTCTTGGCCAGCCCGGGCACACCCACAACCAGGGCATGCCCCCCACAGAACATAGCCATCAGTAGTTCGTCAAGCACTTGATCCTGCG
>JADFIM010000145.1 GCA_022566725.1 Planctomycetota bacterium | reverse complement strand
CAGTAGTCAACAAGTCACGGGCGGCTTGGTTGATGGATCTGGGCGACGAGCTCAAGCTCCACGGTAGCGCCCAGCGGCAGGGCAATTGATCCCACCGCGGCTCGGGCGTGCCGGCCGGCTTCTCCGAAGATCTCCACGAGCAGCTCGCTGGCCCCGTTGGCCACCTGGGGTTGATCGGTGAACCCGGGATCACAGGCCACGTACACCCCCAGTCGAACGATCCGCCGAACACGCTCCAAATCTCCATCCAGCGCGTCGTCCAGCACGGCCAGGGCATTGAGAAGGCATTGCCGGGCGGCCCGCTGGGCGGCGGGCACCGACACGATCGACGGCACCGGGCCCCGGCACAGCAGCGTCCCATCGCACAACGGGATCTGGCCACTGACGAAGACCAGATCGCCGACCACCACGGCGGGCAGGTAGGCCGCGACAGGCTTCGGAGCCTCCGGCAGGCACACCCCCAACTCCCTGAGACGTTGCTGAACCGTGGTCATGTGGCCCCTGGCTCCCGGCCGCACCCGGATCGGCGGCATATTTTTCTCACACGGGCGGAAATATTGGAACTTGACGGCGGCGAAAAACGGACTATGCTATGGCTGGCGGTCCAGTGGCCGCCAGGGCCGATCGCGGCGACATCATACCTGCACGAGATTCCGCCCTCATTCGCCGGAACCCTCCGGCTCATCATTCTCCCGCCGCACAGGTCGACAACTTGGACGTGAAGAGGCCGGCCGCGGCCCCAGGCGCCGAGATGAGTCCTCGTTTCACGCTTGCATGCAGCTTCCCGGAAGCTGAGCGTCGATGACCTCTGCGGGCGTGTTCGCGAAACCGGTCTCTTTCAGGATACATCGGTTGTTTGCGTTGCCGTTGCGGCACCGCAGGCAGCTACGGAGGTTCGCGAGCGTCTCGTCGGTGAGTTGGTCCACAGCTACCATGGAGCCAATGATGGTCCCGCACCGCTAGGAAAGAAAGCCGCCCAATGTCGTGATCACACGTTGTACGTGTGCGTTGTTTCGTCCTTATTCATCCCTCTTATTTGGAGACCAGACCATGTATCGAACAAAGGGCTTTACGCTGATCGAGCTGTTGGTGGTGATTGCCATCATCGCGTTGCTCGTCGGCCTGCTGCTGCCGGCGTTGGCCAAGGCTCAACGCAACGCGAGATCGATGAAAGACTCGGCCCAGATCAAGGAGATCCACCAGTCGTTCATTGCCTTCGCCAACGACCACAAGGGGAAGCTCCCCACACCCGGGTTGATCAACCGCAAGATGGACCTCAACCTCAATATGCAAATGCCTGGTACCGGGCCCGAGGACTACTCGCTGAATATCTCGAGGAACCTCTACTCGTCGATGATCGCCCAGGACTTCTTTAACGCCGACATCCTGATCGGCCCGACCGAGGTCAACCTGCTCGTCGAAGAAGACACCGACTACGACTACGCCGACTACAACCCCGGCGCGGACTCCTACTGGGACCCTGACTTCAAGATGGGCCTCCTGTATGCCCAGGACTCTGACGACGCGGAGGCTGAGGTGAACTGCTCCTACGCGCACCTGGCGTTCTGCGGCGACCGCAAGAGCATCAAGTGGCGCGACATCCAGTCGGGAGGCGACCCGATGATCGGCACGCGAGGCGTGGGAAGCGTCGATGGCGAGACCATCATCAATCCCGGCGATCCGATATTCGAGGAATCGCCGACGCTGGAGCTGCACGGCGGCAAGAGGCAGTGGATCGGCAACATCTGCTTCAACGACAACCACATGGAGCAGCTGGGCAACTTCTACCCGCAACTGACCACGTTTGAGGAGGCCGCCACCCTCGAGGGACCGCAGAAGGACTGCATCTTCGCCGCAGAGTTCACCCATCCCAACGGGAACAGAGCGGCGGCCGACGCGTGGCTGGTCGTTTGTTTCCTCTCGGACTCGCAGGAGGGTCACTGGGTGACTCCCGTGTACGACCAGCCGTAGGCCCAGATCGTCGCATGAACAGTCCCCGGGGTCGTCGCAGCGCCGACGGCCTCGGCACCCCCAAGGTCAGATGGCCGAATCAAGACATGGCTCAACCCAACACCACATCGGAGTGCTACACCATGAACCGCAAACGTGGCTTCACCCTGATCGAGCTGCTGACGGTGATGGCAATCATCGCGCTGCTGATCGGCCTGCTCCTGCCGGCGCTGGCCCAGGCCCGCAAAAAGGCCCAGCTGAGCAAAGATCAGGCCCAGATCAAGCAGATTCACACATCGTGGATCACCTTCGCCCGAGAGTTCGACGGGGCCTTCCCAACCCCGGGGCTGATCGACCGGCTTCCAGACCCCGACTTGGGAGAGATTCCCGGCCGGGGGCCTGAGGACATCCTGGCCAACGACAGCGCCAACATGTATTCGGTATGCATCATGCAGAACTACTTTGCGCCGCAACTGTGCCTCGGCCCCACCGAGCCCAGCGGATTCGTGATCGTCATGGATAACTACGACTGGAGCAAGTACGTACCGATGAGTGACGAGTACTGGGACGACAACTTCCAGACCGAGTTGCAAGTCGTCAGCCACGCCTCCTACGCCCACACGCCGATCGCCGGCGAGCGGAAGTTGAAAGAGTGGAGAGACTCGTTGACCTCCAAGTTCGCGGTCCTCGGCAACCGGGCTGTGGAAGATGGCGAGCAAACGCCGGGATCGCCGCTGTACGAGGCATCCATCACCCTGGAGATCCACGGCGGGCGCAAGCAATGGATGGGCAACATCGCCTACAACGACAACCACCTCGAAATCCATCAGACGTTCACCCCGGAAGGGATCTTTTATCTTGACCTGACCGTAGATCCACTCGAATCAGTGCCGGACAACCTGTTCAATAATCAGACCGGCACGCCCAGCCAAGAGATCGGCGACGGCTACGACATCTGGCTGACCCTGGTCAGTGAGATCACCGGGACGGATGGGCTCGGCCTGACAGTCGAGTGGGACTGATTGGTCCGCTGACCGCTGTGGGCCTCGGCGCCGGCCGAGGCCAATGAAATCCTGATGCATAGAGCCTGGCCGGCCGCCCGCGCGGCCGGCCGTTTACGCAGCCAAGCCGGTCGAAGCCCGCAAGCTGCCGTCGCACACACCCGCCCCCGTCGCACGACCCGCTCGATCCCTATGAGCAGCCGCTGACCGCGTCGTGCCGGGACTATCCGCCGTCGATCCAGTTGGAAATCTATACTTACGTTCTGATGCAACGATGCGCTTCGCAACGCAACCTGTGGACTGCCCGCTGCACCCTGGGCGCGGCGACAGGCTTGTCCCTCTTGGTCGAGCTGAATGGGGTGTGGGCGGTCGCGGCCCAGCCAACCGCCCCCGGCCCACCGAACCGGACCGCGGTCCCGGCCTACCGCCAATCCAACACCGTTGCGGTGCTGACGATCCGGGGCGAGATCGACCGGATCACGTTGCATTCACTTGAGCGCCGTCTCAGCGAGGCGTTGCGCGACGGAGCGGACGCCATCGTGCTGGATATCGACACCCCCGGAGGGGCGCTGATGGCAACGCTCAATATCTGCCACCTGATCAAGACGGACGCACCCGCCAACACCGTCGCCTGGATCAACCCCATGGCCTACTCGGCGGGCACGATCATCGCGCTGGCGTGTCGGGAGATCGTGACGGCGCCGGACGCCTCATTCGGCGACGCAGCCCCCATCAGCCCGTTTGGCCCCATTCCCACCACCGAGCGAGCCAAGATTGAATCGCCGATCCTCACCGAGGTGGTCGATTCAGCCAGGCGGAACCACTATGACGAGAACCTGGTGCAAGCGTTCGTGGGCGTCGGCGTCGAGCTGTGGCTCATCGAACAGGTCAACACCGGCGAGAAGATCTTCGTCGACCGCGAGGAATATCACACGGTGTTCGGTCGGGAGCCGCCGCAGGAGCTGACGCCGGTTGCTTCACCCAGCGGACTTGACACGATCCCGGTGCGTCCCTGGTTCAACACGCTGATCCCGCAGTACGCCGCTGCCAGCGAAGAGCCGATTGATCCACAGCAGCGCAAAGCAGAAATGGAGTTCCAGCAGCAGCTTCCACCGGCACGGACACCACTGGCCGAAACCGACCGGGGCAAGTGGCGGCCGATCGCCCAGGTTGTCTCCAATGACCGGCTGCTGACGCTCAAGCCCGCCGAGGCCATCTACTACGGGTTGGCCACGGCCGTCATCGCCGGTGACGAGCAGCTCAAGGCGTATTTCGGAGCTAAGACGCTTCGCCGCTACGATCGGACCTGGTCTGAATCGCTGGTGCAGTTCCTCACCGACCCGATCGTCATGGGCGTCCTGATCGTCATCTTCCTCGTCTGCCTGCTCATCGAGCTTGCCGCGCCGGGCGTCGGCGCGTTCGGCGCGGCGGCGGGTGTGTCGTTGCTGGTCCTCATCGGCGCGCCCTGGCTTGCAGGGATGGCCCAATGGTGGGAAGTCCTGTTGATCGCGGCGGGCCTGCTCTTGATCGCCGTCGAGCTCTTTGTGATCCCCGGGTTCGGCGTGGCCGGGGTCGCGGGCGTCGTCTGTCTGCTGGTGGGTCTGGTCGGCACGTTCATCTCAGGCGATCTGGGCACACCGGCCGGTCAGTCGGAATTGTTGACCGGGTTGACCGCGATGCTGACGGCGCTGTTCGCGGCCGGGATCGCGTTCTGGCTTGTTTCCAGACAACTGGAAACCGTCCCGATCCTGAGTCGCTTCGTACTCAAGACCCAGGTCGGTCAACCGGAGGGGCACAACAGCGAGCCCGGACTGCTGGAGGCGATCGGCGACGTTGGGCGACCGCTAGAGTTGGGGGACGTGGGGACGGCGGACACCGATCTGCGCCCGGCCGGGCGGGCGATGTTCAACGGCCGGCTGGTGGACGTGAAGTCCGTGGGCGACTATATCGATCGGGGCACGCCGCTGCGCGCCGTTTCCGTGGGGCGATTCGTGATCGAAGTCGAGGAATCAAAGTGATGACCGTGACGCTGGTCCAGGCCGCCGTGACAACGAACAACGACATATACCTCCTATGGGGTTTCATCCTGGCCGCCGTCGCCCTGGCGCTGCTGCTGGTGGAACTGCTGGTTCCTTCGGGCGGGTTGCTGGGCCTGTTGTGCGGCGTGGCGGCGATTGGCTCCATCTTCGCGTTCTTCAGATTTGATACGACCTTTGGGATCGCGGCGTCCGTCGTGTACGCCGTCGGCACCCCAATTGTTCTGGTGTTCGTCTTCAAGGTCTGGCTCCATTCGCCGCTGGCCAGGCGGATGGTGCTCGGCGGCGAGGAGGAACCGCTGACTGAGTCCCCCGAAGACGCCCAGCGAGCCTCAGCGGAACAACGAAGGGAACGGCTGGCCCAGTTACGCCAGCTCATCGGGGCCGAGGGCGTGACCGTCACCGCGCTGCGGCCGGTGGGCTTCGTCACCATCAACGGGCAACGCCTCGATGGCATGGCCGAGACGGGCATCATCGAGGCCAACACCCCCGTCGTGGTCACGGACGTCTACGACAATCAGGTCAAAGTCCGTGTCCGGTAGCCCGGACCCCGATCCGCTCCCCGGCCGCGAGATGACCTGATAAGCTAGAAGAGCCCCTGCGATCCGCCCGGCCAACGTCTCACACGCGAAGGACCAACCATGCCCCCTCCACTCATCACCGGGATCCTGATCGTCGGCGGGATCATCCTTCTCGTCCTTCTCTTCATCATCGGTCAGTACATCAGCCTCTGGTTCCAGGCACTCCTGTCCGGGGCCCGGGTGCGGCTGCTCGATCTGATCATGATGCGGTTTCGCAAGGTCGATCCGCGGACGATCGTGATCAACCGCATCGCGGCCAAGAAGGCCGGCCTGGAGCTGTCGACCGATGTCCTGGAGTCGCACTACCTGGCCGGGGGCCGGGTGACCAACGTCGTCCGCTCGATGATCGCCGCCGGCAAGGCGCAGATCGATTTGCCCTGGGATCGCGCCACCGCCATCGACCTGGCCGGCCGCGATATCCTCGCAGCCGTCAACACCTCGGTCAACCCCCGCGTCATTGACTGCCCCGACGCCCGTTCGGGACGCAAAACCATCGACGCGGTCGCCAAGGACGGCATCCAGCTCAAGGCCCGCGCGCGCGTGACCGTGCGCACGTGCATCGAGCGCCTGGTCGGTGGGGCCACCGAGGAGACGATCATCGCGCGCGTGGGCGAGGGCATCGTCAGCGCGATTGGCTCGTCCGATACCCACAAGCAGGTGCTGGAGAACCCCGACAAGATCAGCAAGGTAGTGCTGGCGAAAGGTCTCGATGCCGAGACCGCCTTCGAGATCCTCTCCATCGACATCGCCGACGTGGACGTGGGCGAGAACATCGGCGCCAAGCTGCAGATGGAGCAGGCGAACACCGACCTGAAGATCGCCCGCGCCAAGGCGGAGGAGCGGCGCGCCATGGCGCAGGCCAGAGAGCAGGAGATGAGAGCGCTGGTGGAGGAGATGGCGGCGCGCGTAAAAGAGGCGGAGGCGGAAGTGCCGCGCGCCATGGCCGACTCCTTCCGCAGCGGCAACCTCGGAATCATGGACTACTACCGCATGAGGAACATCATTTCGGATACCGACATGAGGACGTCGATCTCCGAGTCCAGCGACGAGCACAGCGCCTGACGGGGGAGAAGGAGGAGGTGACGGTCCGATGGCAGAGCTGATGCCGGAGTTGACGACGGAGCCGCTAAAAGCCGGGGGCGAACTCCTGCTCTTCGCGCTGTTCGTGCTCTTCAGTGTGGGCTCGGCACTGCTGGAACGGAGAAAGCGCAAGAAGCAGGCCGAAAAGGGCGGTCAGGCGTCATCCGTACCGGGCGGTCCGTTGACGGATGAAAAACAGGAGGAGGAGACTGGCTCCTGGCCCTTCCCCATGGGCGGGGACCCGTTCGATCTGCCCAAGCCGAAGCAGCGGCCGGCGAGGCGTCCGCTGCCCGATGGCGGCGGGCAGGTGGTCGCGGGGCCCCAACCCACTGCTCCTGCCCAGTCAGCGCCCGCGCCACGCCGCAGTCATATCGAGCAGATGGAGGAGGAGGCCAGAGAGGTGAAGCGCCTGCAGGAGACGGAAGCGGGGGACAGCTACGGCGAAGCGGCGCGTCCGGATCCGCTGGAGGAGTTGGAGCGGCTCGCCCTCGAGGCCGAGCTCCGCGCCCGCGGGGTGGAGGAAGCGGCGCGCGCGACCGAGCGCCAGGCCCAGCAAGTGCAGCAAGTGCAGCCGCGACGGCGGGTGCGGGAGCTGGTTCAGGAGCGGATCGAGCTCGACCAGGAGCAGCGAGCCAGGAAGAAGAGGCGTCCGAAGTGGCTGCTGACCCCAAAGACGGCGCGGGACGCAGTGGTCTACACAGTGATTCTGGGGCGACCGAAGGCGGACCGCGAGGGGGAGGATTACAGGTAGGAGAGGCGACGTGGCGCCGAAGTGGCGGAACTGG